>USQD01000016.1 GCA_900556795.1 uncultured Prevotella sp.
TTCTTGGGAAATATCCGTGAGTGCGATGCTATCATCCACGTAATCCGCTGCTTCGACGATGACAACATCGTTCGCGAAGGTGGCGCTAAGGTTGATCCTTTGGAGGACAAGAGCGTCATCGATACAGAGTTGCAGCTCAAAGACCTGGAAACCATCGAATCTCAGCTCGCCAAGCAGCAGAAGACTGCTGCTGCCGGCAATAAGGACGCTAAGCTGATGGTTACCGTTCTGGAGGCTTACAAGGCTGTTCTGGAGCAGGGAAAGAACGCCCGTGGCGTTACTTTCGAAACCAAGGAAGAGCAGAAGGTGGCTCACGACCTCTTCCTCCTCACTACCAAGCCAGTGCTCTACGTAGCCAATGTTGACGAGGCTTCTGCCAAGACCGGAAACGAGTATAGCAAGAAGGTAGAGGAAATCGCTAAGGAAGAAGGTGCTGAGTGTATGGTCATCGCTGCAAAGACAGAAGAAGACATCGCATCGCTCGAAACCTACGAGGACAAGCTGATGTTCCTCGAAGAACTCGGACTGGAAGAGAGCGGCGTAAACCGACTCATCAAGAAGGCATACGCCCTGCTGAACCTCGAAACATTCATCACCGCAGGTGAGATGGAGGTGAAGGCATGGACCTATCACAAGGGCTGGAAGGCTCCTCAGTGTGCCGGAGTCATCCACACCGACTTCGAGAAGGGATTCATCCGTGCAGAGGTTATCAAGTATGATGACTATATCAAGTATGGCTCTGAGGCTGCAGTACGCGAGGCTGGTAAGCTCGGTATCGAGGGTAAGGAGTACATCGTACAGGATGGCGACATCATGCACTTCCGCTTCAATGTATAATCCTATTCTTCTACGGTTATGATAGCAAATCTGCTTAACTATATCGTATGGGACCCAGATCCTATCCTGGCTCATCTGGGTCCTATGACCATCCGCTACTATTCCACCTGCTGGATGATCGGTCTGCTGCTGGGCTATCTGCTCATGAGCAAGCTCTACAAGCAGCAGGGGCTTTCAGATGAGAAGTTCTCTCCACTGTTTCTCTACATCTTTATCGGTGTATTGATAGGTGGCCGTCTGGGACATTGTCTCTTCTATCAGCCGGAATATTTCCTCACCCAGTGGGATCACTTCATCGAGATGCTGATACCTATCCACCACATGCCAGACGGCAGCTGGAAATTTACGGGTTATGAGGGACTGTCTAGCCACGGAGGTGTATTCGGCATGTTCGTCGGCATCTGGCTCTATTGCCACAACATGAAGGTGAGTGGCTGGGTAGTGCTCGACAATATGGGTATCTGCTCAGGCATTACAGCCACTTTCATCCGTTTGGGCAATCTGATGAATTCAGAGATTATCGGCAAGGTTACCGATGTGCCTTGGGCGTTTATCTTCGTTCGCGAAGACCAGTATCCACGCCATCCAGGTCAGCTCTATGAGGCTTTGGCTTATTTCTGCTTCTTCCTCATCATCCTCTTCATCTATAAGAAGAGAGGTCCTAAGAGCGTTGGAACCGGTTTCTATTTCGGTCTTTGCCTTACCCTTATCTTCACCTTCCGCTTCTTCATCGAATATACGAAGGAGATTCAGGTGGCATTCGAGGCAGGTCTGCCTATGGATATGGGACAGATATTGAGTATTCCGCTCATCATCGCCGGTGTATGGAGCATTGCCCGAAGCTATAAGAAAACCAAAGCTTTGGAAGAGAAATAATGTTACTTACGGACTGTCATTAAGCCTCTGACAGGTTGTTATGATAGTCTTATTGGGGTCGAAAAGAGGCTCATTCCAATTATTGCCTGACTATGGCACGATATTGCCCTCTACTGGGGCAACTTTTTGCCATTGCCAGGCACAAAATGATACGTCGGGAGAAAGATTTCAGTATGTCTACCACTTCCATTTGCCCGAAGCATTCTGGCTGTTGGAAAGGTAGTTTTTGCTTGTAAAAACCCTACTCTCGTTTTTACTCTTCACTCTTCACAGATTCGCCTGAAACCCCGATAAACACTGGGGTTGCGAGAGGTGAAGAGTGGTTGCTCACTCTTCACAACTCTTCACCACTCTTCACCTTATCACGAAGCTCAGCCATCATTGATGACTGGAGCTGGTCATAATAGAAGACCAAACCATTGCTTAAATAATGCGTTTTCCTAAAAAATGATGAGGGTGAAGAGTGGTGAAGAGTTGTGAAGAGTCAACTGCAACTCTTCACCACCATAAACGCCTCTCACACAATAGCTTACACCATAAACGTGAAGAGTGAAGAGTGTTTTTGAAAGTAGCTTTCTATGCAGCAAAAGGATGAAGACCAGGAAGGCTGTCATCATCCTTTATTAGAAATTATACTTGAAACTTAATGTGTATCCAATAGGACGGAGATGATACATATATCTATAATTACTCTCCCGTACCTGCTTGTTCACCACATACTCTCTTTGGTTACTCTTTTTCCAAAGGATTAAAGAATAGTTTCCTCTTTTTCATAGGTAAAGGTTTTCCATTCATATCTTTAGGAGCTAAAGGAGAATTTTTCCAAGACTTTGCTGGATTAGACTTATAATCAGCCAAAGCTTGATTAAAGTGCTCACGAGTAGTCTTGAAATACTCTTTGTCGTTGACAGTAATTGGTGAACTTGATTTGCGAACAGAAATCGCAGAAAAAGTATGCTCTTTATCTTCTGTTTCCGCCGCAAGAATTAACCCTGGCAATCCATTTAGCTTCCAAGGTCCTACACTTTTAGGTATATCACAATACCAAGCTATCCAATTACGTCCACGGAAAGTAGCTGTTGCTTGATGACAAAAATAGCCACATATTTCTTTCGTACTATCGGATAAAGCCCAATCTATATGAGGAACCTCCTCATGATACATAAATTTATCTATTGAGACCTTACCATAATAAGATAATTTATTCGCATTTACATTTTCTAGCAAGAATTCTTTAAAGTCGGGACTATACTTATTGTAGAAATCAAAATATTCTCCAAGAGTCATTTGTTGCTTGCCAACAAGAGCAGAGTCCAATCTATATGAGCCATAACTTTCATATTTAAAAATTGAATCACCTAATTCTAAGATAGCATGATACTCTCTCATATCACCTAAGCTATGGTCGATGACGCGATAGTTGTAGATACATTCTATAATACTAGAATCAACTATTTTTTTCGTACCTAGCTTTGCAGGCTCATTTGCCAAAGGTCCAGATATAGTTTGAGCATTTGTCAATAACGGAAATACACAAAAACACAAAAATACAATTATTTTATCCATAAGCAAACCTCTATTTTACATTATTTATACGTGCTTCAGCATGAGCACCTTTTCTTTCTCCGCAATAAGTTTCGTTCAAATCTTCTATATAGTCAACGAATTCCTCTGATTTAGAGAAAAACTCAGGTGCTACTGTCATGATTTGTTTTCCACAAGACGTAGTTACAACTGTTCCAACATGCTCAGCAGCATTAGCCACAACTCCCATCAGCGCAAAGGCTGACATTAAAAACAATTTCTTCATAATCTCAACTTTTTAGTTGTTGTTTGTTTTAATTTCCACTGCAAAAGTACAAAATTGCAGGGAAAGACGCAAGAACATTATTAATTTAATTTTTACCTATTTTTTACCATTCACCAAATACACTAAAAATGAAAAGGTTATGAGTATTTTATCTAAATTTTACCATGCCAAAAATTATGGGATATGTAGCACATACTCATCAAATTCCTTGGGCTTTCCTACCTTTCCACACAGCTTTTTCAACATAGTTTTCCTGCTTTTTGAGATTGCTGCATCAGATAGATTTAAAAGTCTTGCCATTAAGGATGCAGGAATTCCGAGTCTGATCAGTAAGCAGATTCGATAATCTCTATCGCTGACTCGGTTCTTCAACATAGGAATAAAGTTAGGAATTAGTTCCTCTACCGTATCAGCCAATTCCGTCCAATCCTCCTCATTCATTTCTTCCAAAGGATGCGCTTCTATACATTGGATTTTTTTGTAAATGGAAGAATTCTTTAAAACTAAATAAGCATCGGACATCGAAGATAATGAGTATCTGTTTTGTATATCATGTATCTCTGACACTAATTTACTGATTGCATTTTCTTTCTCTGTTATAATTTGAGCTAGTTTTTTGTCTTTTTCTGCTACAAGTTGAGCTTTTTCTTCCTGTAACCTTTTAAGTTTAAGCAAGCAGTCCTCATACACCAGCTTTGAAGCTGCTATTCTCTTTTTCTTGAGAGCTAACTGCTTTCTATAAACATAAGAAAGGAACAAGAACAATACGACACAAGCAAAAACTATCATATAGTTCATTTGTGTGCTTCGCTTTGCTTTCAGCTCCGCCCTTCTTGCTATTTCTTGATTTCTGCCATAATCGTACATGGCTTTAACTTGCTGTAACTGAGTTTTTCTGGCTCCTATCAAGTCAGAGTCATTATACTCAGAACTTTGCAAGGCATACTTCATAGCCATTGCCGGTTGATTAACCTTTGCATAATACTGAGCCAAAGTTTTTGTTGTAGAAGCTTTGACGCTATATGATTTACACAACTTTAAGCTTAGGGATAGATTGGCATAAGCTGAGTCTAACTTATTTACAAACAGATAATAACTCCCTTTTAGGCATAATATATAAGCCTTAGAATCTTCATATTCCAAATTTCCCTCATACCCTGTAGAAAAGTATGCTTCAAAAGCCTTTTTCGCTTTAATTGTGTCTTGCTTTTCTAAATAATAGCCAAAATTGCAGCCTAAGGCTATCATAGCATTATAGTCATCTCCTATTTGCTTGAACAGACTTGCAGCATGTAAGTTTATTGCAATAACAGAATCTGTATTTCCTAAATAGTAATATGCACTGCCTCGGTTTTGGTAATTCACAATGGCATTGAATGTATCTTTTGCCAAATAGGCATACTTCTCCGCCTTACCAAAAGCATCTAACAATTGATAAGGTAAGTATTGCTTATCAAACAAAATTCCCATCTGGCTGTACACTCTGTAAAGTGTGCCATAGTCGCAATCTGTGGCTGTGGTATCGGCTTGCTCCGTCGCTTTATTATAATACTCCAATGCCATTGGTGCCTCATGCAAATCTCTATACACACATCCCAACACATAGTTGGCAAGCATCCGCTCGTTAGCCGAACCATGATGGTCATAATAATCCACCACTTCCTTCATCACGCTATCAGATGTGAACGTGATGCAAGCCTTGTTCATCGCCTTATGACGCAACAACTCATAGCGCATTTTTTGCGATTGGGAAAACTCTGGTAGCTGGGGCTTTATTCCATCAAGCATCCGGATGGCAACCTTGGCGGAGTCATCATTAACATTCATGATGCTATCTGCCCGCTTCATCAAATCATCATACTTCCTGTTTCCTGCACAAGATGTAAGAATCAGGAGGATTAACAACAAATATATGACCTTTTCTTTCATTCCTCTCTTTTTTTTGCAAAAGTACGAAAAAATAAAGAAACTACAACATAATGTCTCTATAAAATAAGGAAAAGATACTATCACAAACCGCACATCAGCCGAAAGACACCCGCACAACAGCTGTTATGCAAGCGCACAACAGCTGATGTGCGGTCCTAGATACTATATTTCCCAACAATTTCTACTGTCTTTTCCAACAACTTCTATCGTATATATAGAAGTCTTTTACTAGGTTCTTCCGTTAAATGCGAAGACGCTTACCATGTAAGACGTATAGCTTTAACGGAAGAACCTTTTTAAAAAACGTGTACTCTTTTTTAATGGATAATAATGAGTTTGGCAAACTCCCAGACAACAATGCCAGCAGTAACGCTGACATTCAGGGAATGCTTTGTACCAAACTGAGGAATTTCCAGGCAGCCATCACTCATATCTACGATATTCTGCTTTACGCCTTTTACTTCATTTCCAAAAATAACAGCATAACCCTTCTCTTCTTCAGTGTGGGCTTCCGGCAAGTTCTGCAGCTTGGTAGAACCTTCTACCTGCTCAATACTATATACAAAGTAGCCTTTTTGCTTCAACTTCTCTACAGCTTCTTCTGTAGTCTTGAAGTATTCCCAATCCACACTGTCTTCGCCTCCCAGAGCCGTCTTATGGATTTCGGCATTAGGAGGAGTAGCGGTAATACCACAAAGATACACCGCTTCAACTCTGAAGGCATCGCAAGAGCGAAAGACACTTCCTACATTATATAAGGATCGCACATCATCGAGAACAACAACCAAAGGAAGTTTTTCAGCTTCCTTGAATTCCTCCAGGGTGAGGCGATTCATCTCTATCGTTCTTAATTTACGCATTGCCTTCTGCTTCTTTTGTTTTGTAAGCCAAGGCGTACATACGTATCTGCTTAATCATCGCCAGAAGACCATTACTGCGAGTAGGACTCAAATGATCCTTCAAACCAATCTTCTCTACGAAATAGAGATCAGCATCCATAATCTCTGTTGGAGTATGACCGCTCAACACGCGAATCAGGAGAGCGATGATGCCCTTCACGATAAGCGCATCACTATCGGCAGTAAAGACGAGCTTACCATCTACATAGTCACACTGCAACCAAACACGACTCTGACAACCGTCGATAAGGTTCTGCTCGTTCTTGTATTTCTCTTCGAGAGGAGCCAGTTCATTGCCCAGGTCAATGAGCATCTGATACTTGTCCATCCAGTCGGTAAAGTCCTGGAACTCCTCAACTACTTCATCCTGCAAATCATTAATTGTTGCCATTATTTTATTTCTTTAATTTCGTTTACTGTAATCAACTTATAGAGCTTATCGTTAGGGCGAACCTTGCCAGGCACAGGAACGGAAACTCTCCAACCCTGCTGCGCTGTTTCCACTGGCTTCAGGTCGTAACGGATTTCATCGGCATTGAGATACATCACGCCGGTAGTGTTACCCGTAATGAGAAGCTTCTCACCCTTATCAAAGGTTGAAGCCTCTACGGCAACCTCTGCCACACCCAACTTAGAGAAATATTTCATCACCTTACCCACAAGCACCTTCTTCTCTGTAGCCACAGAACCATAATGCTTATTCCACTCACCGAGAGTCTGACCCTGATAATAACCATCCCAGAAACCGCGGTTGAATACGGTGGCAAGTTTTTCGTCCCAGGCATCCTTCTTCTCTTCTGTAAAGGTACCGTCAAGAACTGCAGCTATCGCCTCCTTATAGCATTTCACTACAGTATATACATATTCTGGACCACGGGCACGACCCTCAATCTTGAAGACGCGAACACCAGCATCCATCATGCGGTCGATGAAGCGGATGGTCTTCAGATCCTTAGGACTCATCACATACTTGTTGTCGATTTCCAACTGGTTACCGGTCTCATTATCAGTAACGGTATAACTGCGACGGCATATTTGCACACACTCACCACGGTTGGCAGAACGATTGGCATTGGCAAGACTCATGTAGCACTTACCGGAAACCGCCATACACAAAGCACCATGACAGAACATTTCGATACGAATCTGCTTGCCCATCGGACCGCAGATATTCTGCTTCTCAATCTGCTCATGGATGTGCTTCACCTGATCCATGTTTAATTCACGTGCCAATACAGATACATCTGCGAAACGTGCATAAAACTTCAAAGCCTCTGTATTAGAGATGTTTAACTGTGTGGATAAATGAACTTCCTCACCTACCTCATTACAATAGCTCATCACAGCCACGTCACTGGCGATTACTGCAGAAATACCAGCCTCCTTGGCAGCATCAATGATTTCCTTCATCGTCTCAATGTCGTCATCATAGATTACCGTATTAACGGTAAGATAAGTCTTGATGCCATGCTCATTGCAAGTGGCAGCAATCTCACGCAAATCGTCGATAGTAAAATGATTTGCAGAATGAGAACGCATGTTCAACTTACCGATTCCGAAATAAACAGAGTCGGCTCCAGCTTGAATGGCAGCAGCAAGGGATTCGCGAGATCCTACTGGCGCCATTACTTCAAATTCGTTTATCTTTGTATTCATGAATGCAATTTTTCTATTTGTGGGTGCAAAGTTACGCCAAAATAAAGACAATACAAAATTATTCAAGATTTATTTTATGTTATAGGTGGCATTATGAAATCTTAACGCAAGAAATCAAGCTCTAGCTTACTCTAAATCAAATTATAATTGTATCTTTGCCGCCCAGATTACTTATCCATATAAGTAAATCAACATAGAAGATTATACACCTATTATATATAAAAGAGGTATGAAGAAAATTATTATAGCATTTTTAGCAATAGTACTGATTGCAAGTTGTAACTACAAGAGAGATTCTGATCATCAAAAATCAGAGTATCAAATAGACAACCTGCCCGCATCAGTCAAGCTGATCAATACAACCCCTATCAAAAATCAGGGTGAAAGTGAACTCTGCTGGGCGTATGGCATGCTTGCAACCATCGAAAGCGAGCATATCATGAAGGGCGACTCTGTTAATCTGTCCGTTGCCTACGTGGCTCGCATGATGTTACAGGAACAGGCACTGGAATATTACTTTGCTCAGGGAAAGAAAGATATCAGTCTCCGTGGCACCGCTTCCATGCTTATACATTATATAGATAAGTATGGAGCACAACCATACGACAGTTACGAAGATCCCAAGCATGTAAACTATAAGGTGCTCTGCCGAAAGGTACAGAAGCTATGCGACAGTGCCATCTCCCAAAAGACGGGTATCGACAAACTCAAGGAAGATTTAAACAATCTCTTTGATGCAGAAATAGGATACATGCCCGCCAAGGCTGTCCACATGCTAGGTGCTGAATACACACCACAGGAGTTTGCCCACAGCGTATGCTATCCGGAAGAATACGTATCGCTCACCAGTTTCTCCCATCATCCTTTCAGAGAATACTTCGCACTTGAGGTTCCAGACAACAGAATGCACGATGTCTTTCTCAACCTCCCTCTTGACGAGATGATGCTCCACATCCAAAAAGCAGTAGAAAAGGGTCACCCTGTCTGCTGGGAAGGCGACATCAGCGAACCAGATTTCCAAACACCAAAGAAGAACTATGTAGATGTTCGACCAGCGGAGCGACCTGTAACACAATTGTCACGTCAGAAGGAGTTTGAACAACTCCGCACTACAGATGATCACGTGATGGAAATCATAGGTTCTTTCGTTGAAGGCAAGCAGCGCTATTACGTCTGCCGCAATTCATGGGGTAAGAAATGGGGAAACAAGGGACTCATCTATCTCTCGGAAGACTATATCAAGCTAAAGACCATAGCCGTCTACATGAGTGAAGATGCCTTCCTTTATGATAAGATTTAAGATAGGTACGATAATACTTGACATAGGTCAAATATCTGCTTCAAAACACTTGTGTGCGCACACACATAGTTGATTTACATCAAAAAAGAGGGCTTTTTTAGCATTTTCCGCATAAAAGATTTGGTTGGTTGGCAAAATCGTCGTACCTTTGCATCGTCAATAAGACAAAAAGGTTATTAGGTTTTTAGGTTAAGATTGTTAGTTGTTTATAGGTTATTAGTTAAAAGGTAAAAAAAGATTGTTTATTCAAGGACGACAAAAGAAAATTTGTTTAGGTTATTAGGTTTTTAGGTTTAAGATTGTTAGTTGTTTAGTTTTTTAGGTTATTAGTTTTAAGGTAAAGAAAAAAGATTGTTTATTCAAGGACGACAGGATAATTTTTCAGTAGGTTAGGCGTAACTTAAGGTAAAAAAGAACAATGTATCGGATAACAAAAGATGAAGCCTGTGAGCAGTAAAATGACTGCTTCGGGCAACACAACGGAGGGGACTTGTGAAAGCAAACCTCCTTGAGTTATGAAAAAATTGGGAATATAGCATTAATGGTGCGCAATTTCGAGGACTCTCGAGGTTGCGCACTTTATTTTTATTGAAAATATCTTCGATTTTATTTTGTATTACCAATGAAAAGTCGTAATTTTGCAAAAGATTAATAAAGGCATTGAGAATATGGCAAGACATCCTTTGTGGAACGAAGATTACTGGCTGTTACTGTTACAGTTGTACCAGAAAAAGCCAATGGGCGTAAAACCTCTCTATTCGAAAGGAATGGTTGACTTGAGCCTGGAGCTCCACATTCAACCAGAGTATCTGCATGAGCAGATGTTCAAATTGAGAATGGTTACTCCGCACATCAAGCGATTATGGGATAAATACGCCGATAATCCACGCAAACTGGCTCACGATATAGCTCTCGTCAGAAAGATGAGGGGATGTGGCAATGCGCAAGCATTTTTCGAAGGAGTAGCTTTGAAAGAATCATTCGAGAAAGATTGGGAACCGTTAGAAGCAGAACCTTCACTCACTCCAGTGAAGCTGATCATTATTCTTGATCTCTATTTCCAGCTTACCCCTATCACCATGGTACCGGAAACCCCTGAGATTATAGACCTCGCCAAGTTTATCAAAACTACGCCGGAGATAATTGCAGAGGCGATGAGCGTATTCCAGTTCTGCGACCCTTATCTTAACAGAGAGGAAAAACCCGCAAGCCCACTCCTGGAACCATGCAGCGATATTTGGCAGAAATATGGTAATGGGAATCCAGATAAACTGTATCAGTTTGCCAATGAACTGAAAGAATATTTTAAGAACAAGTAATACACGATCAAATAATAGCTTAACTCAAAAAATACAAAAACATGGCTCAGAAACTCATTCAGACACAGGCACAGAAGCTACAACAGCTTCAAAAGCTCACCGCACAGCAAATACTGCAGGTGAAGCTCTTGGAAATGCCTCTCACCGAACTGGAGGAAAGCGTAAATGCCGAACTGGACGATAATCCTGCACTGGAGAGTGAGAATCCAGATGATATGCTGAACGAAAGCTACGATGGAGATACTCCGATGGATACTGATGCAGAAAACTATAATGACGACAGCAACGAAGAGGCTGCCTACGAGGCCCAATCAGAAAAAGAAGAAAGAAAAGATGAACTGGACCAGGCATTGGAAAGCATAGGAAGAGATGACCAGATGCCTGATTATAATACAGATAGATACAGTAATCAGGACAATGCTGACTACGAGGAAATGGTGTATGGCGACACAACATCCTTCTACGACAAACTGAAGGAGCAGATGGACATGCACATACTCTCAGACAAGGAAAAGGAGATTATGGAATACCTCATCGGTTCGCTCGATGATGATGGTCTGCTACGCAAAGACCTCGACAGCATCTGCGATGAGCTTGCCATCTATCACAACCTGGACGTGACAGAAAAGGAGATTGAGCATGTGCTCCAAATTCTACAGACCTTCGACCCTGCGGGCGTTGGTGGCAGAAGTCTTCAGGAATGTCTCCTACTGCAAGTCAAGAGATTGCCACGAGGCGTTCTCCGCAAGACGATGGAAGAAGTCTTTACCGACTATTTCGAGGAGTTCACCAAGAAACATTGGGATAAGATCAAGGCGGGACTCGAATTAAACGATACCCAGGTAGAAACCCTGCAGGAGGAAATCAGAAAGCTGAATCCTAAGCCAGGTGCTTCAATGGGCGAAACGGAAGGCAGAAACATGCAGCAAATCACCCCCGATTTCATCATCGATACCAATGATGACGGTTCTATCACTTTCACCCTCAACCGCGGAAATGTTCCTGAGCTTACCGTGTCTCCATCATTTACAGACATGATAGACACCTACAAAAAGCACAAGGACAAAATGAGCCGCCAAGACAAGGAGGCGCTGTTCTATGCCAAGGAAAAAGTAGATAAGGCACAGGGATTTATCGAAGCTATCAAGCAACGTCGGCACACGCTCATCGTCACGATGAAAGCCATCATTGACATTCAGCGTCAGTTTTTCATGGATGGAGACGAAGCCGACCTGAAGCCGATGATTCTCAAAGACATAGCAGACCGTACTGGTTTGGACATCAGTACCATATCACGTGTCAGCAACGTAAAATATGCACAGACCAAATGGGGAATATTCCCACTCAAATTCTTCTTTGGCGACAGCTATGTAACGGAAAACGGAGAGGAGATGGCTACCCGCAAAATCAAGCTGGCCCTACAGGAGCTGATCAATAAGGAGGATAAGAAAAAACCACTAAGCGATGAAGCCCTTGCCAAGGCGCTCAAAGAGAAAGGTTTTCCTATTGCACGACGCACGGTTGCCAAATACAGAGAGCAGTTCGGCATTCCGGTTGCACGACTCAGGAAATAAGGAAAGATACGTTAGAGTTATGAAATATTAGAGTTATGAAAGAGAAAAATATCATATTGGCAGCTCAGATTATGAGTATGATCTTCACCCCGTTCTATCTTCCGCTGGTAGGACTCACCGTGCTGTTCATATTCAGCTACATGGCATTATTGCCCATGGCTTATAAATTGACGATGCTTGCCTTTGTGTATCTGTTTACGGTTGTTACCCCATCCCTCCTGATACATCTATATCGCAGAGTACAGGGATGGACAGCCAAGGAATTAGGCAAGAAGGAGCGTCGTATCGTGCCATACATCATCTCCATCGTGTGCTATTTCTGCTGTTTCTTCTGGATGGAATATCGCAATACGCCACGTGTCATCAGCATCATCGTAGTAGTAGCGATGGCAATACAGATGGTTTGTGCCATCATCAATGTCTGGTGGAAGATCAGTACCCATACAGCAGCCATCGGTGGCGTGGCAGGTTCGTTGGTTTCCTATTCCATGGCATTTTCCTTCAACCCGCTGTGGTGGCTCTGCTTTGTCTTGATTCTGGCAGGAGCGGTAGGATCAGCCAGAATGATTCTGCGACAACATACGCTTTCGCAGGTAGTTATGGGATTTCTGGTAGGAATCATCTGTGCCATCATCATCATTTAGGATACGCTATCATGAAGCACATTCTGTAAAGAAAAGTAAAAGTTTATAATTATAAATAAATAAGAAGAAATGAAACCATTAGTAAGCATTATCATGGGCAGTACAAGCGATCTGCCTGTTATGGAAAAAGCATGTAAGTGGTTGAACGACAACCAGATTCCTTTCGAGGTGAATGCCCTCTCTGCTCATCGCACTCCAGATGCAGTAGAATCATTCGCCAAGGGAGCCAAGGAGCGTGGCGTAAAGGTAATCATCGCCGCTGCTGGTATGGCTGCCGCCCTTCCTGGTGTTATCGCAGCATCTACCCCACTGCCAGTTATCGGTGTACCTATCAAGGGTATGCTCGATGGTCTTGATGCCATGCTCAGCATCATCCAGATGCCTCCTGGCATTCCTGTGGCTACTGTTGGTGTGAATGCGGCTCAGAATGCTGCCATCCTCGCTGCCGAGATGATTGCCCTTGCCGATGAGGAAGTGGCTCAGAAGGTAGAAGCTTGGAAGGCGGGTCTCGGTGCCAAGATAGAGAAGGCCAACAAGGATTTGGCTGAGGTAAAATACGACTTCAAGTGTAATTAATCTAATATGTGATATGCCCCATCCTTTGGGGCATATTCTATTCTTATACATTATGGTAGATTTATTCAATTATACCCGCCGTGCCTCTTCTGTGGCACATATCGGAGCCCTCGACCTGGGTGGCGATAACCCTATCCGCATCCAGTCGATGACCACCACCAACACCAATGATACCGAGGCTTGCGTTCGCCAGGCTGAGGAAATCATCAAGGCTGGTGGCGAACTGGTGCGCTTTACCACACAGGGTTCACGCGAGGCAGAGAACATGAAAAACATCAATGCCGGCATCCGTGCCGACGGCTACCAGACTCCGCTCGTTGCCGATGTTCACTTCAATCCTAACGTTGCCGACGTGGCTGCTCTCTATTGTGAGAAAGTGCGCGTCAACCCTGGCAACTACGTAGATCCTGCCCGCAAGTTCATCAAGCAGGAATACACTGATGAAGAGTATGCTCACGAACTCAAGAAGATTGAGGAGCGCTTCATGCCTTTCCTCAACATCTGCAAGGAGAACCATACAGCCATCCGCATCGGCGTGAACCACGGTTCACTCTCCGACCGCATCCGCAACCGCTATGGCGATACCCCTGAGGGCATCGTAGAAAGCTGCCTCGAATTCCTGCGCATCTGCAAGAAGGAGAATTTCCACGATGTGGTTATCAGCATCAAGTCATCCAATACCGTTGTGATGGTTCGCTCCATGCGCCTCCTGGTAGAAGAAATGGAGAAGGAAGGCATGAACTACCCACTCCACCTCGGCGTAACCGAAGCTGGCGAAGGCGAAGATGGCAGAATCAAGAGTGCCGTGGGCATCGGTGCCCTACTGGCTGACGGTATCGGCGATACAGTCCGTGTAAGCCTCAGCGAGGAGCCTGCTGCAGAGATTCCGGTGGCTCGTCATCTGGTGGATTACATCGGCAAGAAACAGGGACATCTTCTGATTCCTGCCGCAGCTTGTCCTAGCTTCGACTGGCTGCGCCCTACCCGCCGCGAAACCGTGGCTGTAGGCAATATCGGCGGCAACAACGTTCCGGTGGTTATCAGCAACCGAATCAACGGCGAGAGCACCGTTTGTGAGAACAAGGATGCTACGCCTGATTATATCTACATTGGCGGCAAGATGCCTAAGCAGTTTGTGCCAGGTCAGAGCTACATCGTAGATTACAATGTTTACGAGACGCTGAACAGCAAGCCTGAAACCACAGGTGCCAAGCTCTACCCTATCTTCCCAGCCATGGCAATGCCGCTCATCGCCAGCATCAAGGCAGACATCAAGTTCCTCACCCTGCAGTTTGGTACTCCAGCCGAGGAATACATCGCCTGCCTGAAGGCTCATCCAGAGGTGGTAGTTATCTGCGTCAGCAATCATCAGAACCGCCTGGGCGACCAGCGTGCATTGGTTCACGAGATGATGAATGCCGGCTTGAAGAACCCTGTGGTTTTCGCCGAGATGTACCAGCACAGCAAGGAGGAGAAGAGCGACTTCCAGCTGGAGGCTGCTGCCGATATGGGAGCCTTGATGATAGATGGTCTTACCGATGGTATCTGGCTGATGAACGATGGTGACATCCCTGCTCAGACAGTAGATGAAACCGCTTTCGGCATTCTCCAGGCAGCCCGTTTGCGCACCAGCAAGACCGAGTACATCAGCTGTCCTGGTTGTGGCAGGACCCTCTACGATCTTCGTGAAACCATCGCCAAGATCAAGGAGGCAACCAAGCATCTCAAGGGCTTGAAGATTGGCATCATGGGCTGCATCGTGAATGGTCCAGGCGAAATGGCGGATGCCGATTACGGCTACGTAGGCGCCGGTCCTAACCGTGTAAGCCTCTATCGCAAGCAGGTTTGCGTAGAAAAGAACATTCCGCAGGAGGTGGCAGTGGAGCATCTGCTCGCCCTCATCGACTCGGATAAGGAAGGATAATAAAGAGAAAAATCATAAAAAACAGAAAGGTCAAACTTGTGAGGTAAGACACGAGTTTGACCTTCTTGTTTTATTTTGCAACAAAAGCAACAACAGATTTCTTTAGTTTAATCACCAATTTGTTTTCACTAAAAGCAAGAACTGTTGCAAAGAAAAAATGTTATCTTTAAGTTAATAAGAGTAACTCGCTCTAAATTGGACTTTGATTGAAAATCAAGAAGTTGGGCGTTTGCCTATATTATATAGGTAACAATATG
>USQD01000017.1 GCA_900556795.1 uncultured Prevotella sp.
TCAGTACTTTTGCGTTTGATTTAAGAGGGAGGGTGTAAATACACACCCTAATTCATCGTAAAAAGTAGAATAAAACGTAAAATAATATTATAAGAATTATGGCAGAAGCTATTGATATCCGTGAGTTGAACATCCGGATTGAACAACAGAGTCAGTTTGTTACCAATTTGGTAATGGGCATGAACAAGGTCATCGTAGGTCAGAAACACCTTGTTGACTGTCTTCTCATCGGTCTTCTCTCTGACGGTCACATCTTGCTTGAAGGTGTGCCTGGTTTGGCGAAGACTCTCGCAATCAAAACATTGTCACAGTTAGTAAGTGCAGACTATAGCCGCATACAGTTTACACCAGATTTGTTGCCTGCCGACGTGGTGGGAACACAGATCTATTCTCAGAAAGACGAAGCCTTCCATGTAAAGCGTGGTCCGGTGTTCGCCAACTTCGTTCTGGCTGATGAAATCAACCGTGCGCCAGCCAAGGTACAGAGTGCTTTGCTCGAAGCGATGCAGGAACATCAGGTTACCATCGGCGAACAGACATTTAAATTGCCAAATCCGTTCCTGGTAATGGCAACACAGAACCCGGTAGAACAGGAGGGAACCTATCAGCTTCCTGAAGCTCAGGTGGACCGTTTCCTTCTCAAGGTCATCATTGACTATCCTACTATCGAGGAAGAAAAGCTCATCATCCGTGAGAATATCCAGGGCGGTCTGCCAACGGTTACTCCAGTAACTACAGCAGAAGAAATCCTGAAGGCCCGCAGCATCGTAAACGAGGTGTATATCGATGAGAAGATTGAGCAGTATATAGCCGACATCGTCTTCGCTACCCGTTATCCTGACCGTTATGGTTTGGGCGACCTGAAGGACATGATTACCTTCGGCGGTAGTCCTCGTGCCAGCATCTCACTTGCCAAGGCTGCCCGCGCCTATGCTTTCATCAAGCACCGTGGTTACGTGATTCCTGAAGATGTTCGTGCTGTGGCTCACGATGTTCTCCGCCATCGTATCGGTCTCTCCTACGAGGCTGAGGCTAGCGAAGTAACCAGCGAGGAAATTGTAAGCCGCATCATCAACAAGGTGGAAGTGCCTTGATGAAGTAAGTGAAGAGTGAAGAACTAAGAGTGAAGAATTCACTTACTTCACTAATCATAAAGTTCAATGTTCAAAATTCAAAGTTCAAAGTAATAAGTTGGATACACAAGATATCTTAAAGAAGGTTCGGAAGATTGAGATCAAGACTCGCGGATTGAGCCAGAACATCTTTGCCGGTCAGTACCATTCTGCCTTCAAGGGCAGGGGTATGGCCTTTGCCGAGGTGCGCGAATACCAGTATGGTGACGACGTGAGAGACATCGACTGGAATGTCACGGCACGTTTTCATCGTCCTTTCGTCAAGGTGTTCGAAGAGGAACGAGAGCTTACCGTGATGTTGATGGTGGATGTGAGTGGCTCGCTCGACTTTGGTACGATGCGCCAGATGAAGCGCGACCTGGCAACCGAGATAGCTGCCACCTTGGCTTTCAGTGCCATCCAGAACAACGACAAGATAGGTGTCATCTTCTTTTCCGACAGAATAGAGAAATATATTCCACCTAAGAAGGGTAGAAAGCATATTCTTTATATCATCAGAGAAATGCTCGACTTCCACCCTCAGAGCCAGCGTACCAACATAGGCTGTGCCTTGGAATACTTCACACGCGTGATGAAACGCCACTGTACGGCTTTCCTCATCAGTGACTTTTACGACCAGAAGGATTATCAGCATGCCTTGCAGATTGCCAACCAGAAACATGATGTGGTGGGCATTCAGGTATATGACCCGAGAGCCAAACAGTTGCCTGACGTAGGATTACTGAAAGTAATGGATGCAGAGACAGGGCATGAGATGTATATCGACACCAGTTCCAGGAAGTTGAGAGTGGCTCATGCACAGAACTGGTTCCGACGCCAGGACAACTTGCGCCAGCTCTTTGCCAAAAGCAAGGTAGACTGGACTTCGATAGCGACCAACGAGGATTTCTCCAAGTCGCTCCTGGCACTGTTCAAACAAAGAGGATAAATTGAGTGAAGAGTGAAGAATTCTACGGCTTTACTAATCATAAAGTTCAAAGCTCAAAGTTCAAAGTAAAGCAACAATGTTGAAAATTAAGAATATCATATTGACAATGGCTCTGATGGGCTGTTCTGGTTTGGCTTTCAGCCAGACAGTGGAACAGCGCATCGATTCTTTGCAGATGCTTATCGGACAGCAGACCATCCTGCACCTCAAGGCTACAGCCCGAAAGGGAGCCAAGGTGGTGATGCCATCCTTCAAGCCTCAGACCCAGATAGTTCCAGGCGTTGAGGTGGTGGAGCAGAGCAAGGGCGACACCATGCATGTAGGTGACAACCAGATGGTGGTAAGCCGCGACTATACCATCACCTCTTTTGATGAGAAGGTGTATGCCATACCGGCACTCAATGTGAAGATAGACGGTAAGAACTGCCACGGCAACCCATTGGCGTTGAAGGTGCTCACAGTACCCGTGGATACGGTTCATCCAAATCAGTTCTATCCTCCCAAGACGGTGCAGGAGAATCCCTTCCTCTGGAGTGAGTGGAGCTTCGCCTTTTGGTTGAGCTTTCTGCTGTTAATCGTCTGTGGAGCAATGCTCTATCTGCGCAACCGATTGAAGAAGAATAAGCCTATCATTGCCCGCATCCGTATCATCAAACGTGTGCCTGCCCATGAGAAGGCATTGAAAGAGATTAACGACATCAAACAGCATCACAGTACATCGAACCAGGAAACACAGAAGGAGTACTATACTCACCTTACCAATGCGCTGCGTGAATATATAGTAAACCGGTTTGGTTTCAATGCCATGGAGATGACCAGTACTGAAATCATTGAGAACCTGCGTGCTTCTGGCGATCAGAAGATGATTGACGAATTGAGAATGCTCTTCTCAACAGCCGACCTCGTCAAGTTCGCCAAATACGAGATTCCGATGAATGAAAATGATGCCAACCTGGTAAATGCAATTAACTTCATCGACCAGACGAAGACCAATGAGCTGCCTAAGGAAGAGAAAATTGTGCCTACGCTCAGCAGCGAGGACCAGAAGTCTCAGCAGCAACGCCGCCTTATCAAAACACTGCTTTGGATAGGAGGCTTCAGCGCTGTTGCTATCTTAGGCTATATCATCTATCAAGTTGTCATGCTGTTGATGTAAAACCCATCACTGATAGATAAAATCATCAGAGTGATGCAAACTATAAATGTTATAAGAAATGGAATTTGCAAGTAAAGCATATTTTCTGCTACTCCTGTTGCTGATACCTTATATCTTATGGTATTTTCTTGGGAGAAAGAAAAGTGAGCCAACTATGCGCATGAGCGATACCCGAATGTATCAGTATGCGCCAAAGAGTCTTCGAGTGCGACTCATCCATCTGCCTATGGTACTGAGATGCATCGCCTTCGTGCTCATTGTGTGTGCCATGGCTCGCCCACAGACTCATCATTCTTGGGACAACAAGACTGTGGAGGGAATTAACATCATGCTTGCTATGGACGTATCAACCTCCATGCTTGCTGAAGACCTGAAGCCAAACCGAATGGAAGCGGCTAAGGATGTGGCAAATGAGTTTATCTCTGGTCGTCCTACCGACAATATCGGCTTGACCATCTTTGCAGGTGAAGCATTCACCCAATGTCCAATGACTACCGATCATGCCAGTCTGCTGCGCCTGTTGCAAGATACAAGAACTGACATTGCCGCACGCGGACTCATCGATGATGGTACTGCTGTAGGTATGGGTTTGGCAAATGCAGTAAGCCGATTGAAGAATTCAAAGTCTAAGAGCAAGGTGGTGATTCTCTTGACGGATGGCAGTAACAACATGGGCGACATATCGCCTATGACAGCTGCAGAAATAGCCAAGAGCTATGGCATCCGTGTTTATACCATCGGCGTGGGAACCAACAAGGTGGCTCCATACCCAATGCCAGTAGCTGGTGGTGTGCAATATGTCAATATTCCAGTAGAAATTGACACGCAGACCCTGCGCGACATTGCGCAAACCACAGACGGTAACTTCTATCGTGCTACCAACAATGCGGAGTTGAAGAAGATTTATCAAGATATCGACAAACTGGAGAAGTCAAAATTCAATGTGAAGCATTATGCCAAACGCTATGAGGCTTATCAGCCTTTTGCCTTGGCAGCACTCCTGGTATTGCTCCTGGAGATTTTGCTGCGCATTACTTGGCTCAGAAGAATACCATAAATATATAGAACAATGTTAAGATTTGAAGATCCTATATTTCTCTGGCTTCTATGGATAATCCCGGTACTCATACTGGTACGCTTTATCGGTTGGAGAAAAAGAAGGGCGAAACTGAGAAGACTGGGAGACCCTGAGTTGCTCAAACAGCTGATGCCCGACATATCCAAATACCGCCCAACGGTGAAATTCGTGCTGATGCTTGCAGCCCTGGCATTACTTATCGTAATGGTGGCGCGTCCGCAGATGGGTAGCAAGGTTTCTCACGACAAGCGCAACGGAATTGAGACTATGATCTGTCTGGACATTTCCAATTCCATGCTGGCAGAAGATGTGGCACCATCCCGTCTCGACAAGAGTAAGATGCTGATAGAGAATCTGGTAGATAACTTCAGCAACGACAAGATTGGTCTTATCGTCTTCGCTGGCGATGCCTTCGTGCAGTTGCCTATCACCAGCGACTATGTTTCTGCCAAGATGTTCCTGCAGAACATTTCGCCAAGCTTGATACAAACTCAAGGCACCAATATAGCCCAGGCTATCAGTCTTGCCTCAAAGAGTTTCACCCAGCAGGAAAACATCGGTAGGGCTATCATCGTGATAACTGATGGTGAGAACCATGAAGTGGGTGCTCAGGATGCAGCCCAGATGGCCAACAAGAAAGGCATCAACGTGTTTATCCTGGGTATCGGTAACGCCAAGGGTGCTCCAATCCCTATGGGAGACGGCTCTTATCTGACAGATAATGCCGGCAATACGGTAATGACCGCCTTGAATGAGCAGATGTGCCGCGAATTGGCACAGGCTGGCAAAGGCCAGTATATCCATGTAGATAATACTAGCGATGCAGAAAAAGCGCTCAACGATGACTTGGCTAAATTGCAGAAAGGGGATATGACCAGTGTCATCTACAGTGCTTATGACGAACAGTTCCAGGCTGTAGGAATCTTGATTATTCTCTTGCTCCTCGTTGAGGTCTGCATGATGGAAGTGAAGAATCCGATGCTCAGGAACATCAAGTTCTTTAAGAAAGATTTGAAGAAATGATATAAGATATGAACTATATACATTATATAATAGTAACGGTAGCTTTTCTGTTGGTAGGTGGGACAAACGCTGTCGCACAAACCGACCGCAACTTGATACGCCAGGGAAACAGGGCTTTCAAGTCCCAGAAGTGGGCAGCTGCTGAGACCCAATACCGCAAGGCTATCTTCAAGAATCAGAAGAATCCACAGGCGATATACAACCTTGGCTGTGCCTTGCTGATGCAGCAGAAAGATTCACTGGCAATGGTTCAGTTTGGTAATGCTGCACAATTGGAGAGCAATATCTTCCGCCGCTCCAAGAGCTATCACAATATGGGAGTGGTGATGCAAAACCACCGGGAATATGCACAGGCCATCGAGTATTACAAGATGGCTTTAAGATGCAACCCTCAAGACAATGAGACTCGTTATAATCTTGCCCTCTGCAAAAAGTTGCTCAAGAACAACCAGCAGAATCAAAATAATAAGAACAATAAGGACAAGAATAAAAACGATAAAAACAAGGACAAGAAGAACGACAAGAACAAAAACAAGGACGGGCAAAATAAGAACGACCAAAACAAAGATAAGCAAAACAAGAATCAGGACAAGAATAATTCTGACAAGAACAAGCAGAATCAGGAAAAAATGAGTCGCGACAATGCCGAACAGCTCTTGAACGCTGCTATCCAGCAAGAGAAAGCTACGAAGCGCAAGATGCAGAAGGCAATGAGCCAGCCACGCCGAAAGGTATATAACAAAAACTGGTAGCTCTGTCTCTTTAGATATTCATTTGTAAGATAAAGAATATAATTTGTAATTAGATAATAAATATGAAACATATAGGTAGGTTTACTATCATCTTGATGATACTGATGAGCATCAGCATAAATGCTGTTGCCCAACACCTGAAAGTATCGGCTCCATCCCA
Organism: uncultured Prevotella sp.; assembly: GCA_900556795.1. GTDB lineage: Bacteria > Bacteroidota > Bacteroidia > Bacteroidales > Bacteroidaceae > Prevotella. The sequence continues at coordinate 6,231 of USQD01000017.1, forward strand.
TGTAGCGGCAGGTGAAAACTTCCGTGTTGCGTATACCATCAATGCACGCGACGTGGAGGAATTCCGCATGGGAAACGTGCCGAACGGGCTGGAGGTCATTGCAGGTCCATACACATCGCAACAGTCCAGTTATCAGATGATAAACGGACATACATCATCATCTTCTTCCGTAACGATTACTTATACGCTTTATGCAGCCAAGAATGGTGTTTTCACCATCGGTTCTTCCCAGGTCCTTGTAGGGGGAAAAAAACTGGCATCCCGCGCTGTTAAGATTAATGTTACCGGACAGGCTGCCCATAATCCTAATGGATCTACCAAGATGCATGGAAGAAATGATAATGATGAACCTCATATGCGACAGGCTGGTTCCAGCATTTCTGGCAGCGACCTCTTCATCAAGGTTTCTGCCAACAAGAAACATGTCACAGAACAAGAACCTATCTTGCTGACTTATAAGGTTTATACTCTGGTTGAACTTACCCAACTGGAGGGTAAGATGCCTGATTTGAAAGGTTTCCATACTCAGGAAGTTCCGCTTCCTCAACAGAAGCAGTTCCATACAGAGATGGTCAACGGCCGACCATACAAATGCGTGACCTGGAGTCAATACGTCATGTATCCACAGATGACAGGAAAGCTGGAAATACCTTCCATCAATTTCAAGGGAATCGTTGTCCAGCAAAACCGTAATATTGATCCTATGGAAGCTTTCTTTAATGGAGGTTCCGGGTATATTGAGGTTCACAAGGATATCAAGGCTCCGGGTATTACCATTTCGGTTGACCCATTACCGCAACGTCCTGCTGATTTCTCAGGCGGAGTAGGTAAGTTTAATATTTCTGCCACTATCGACAAGAAAGAAGTAAAAGCCGGCGAACCCATCAATATACGTGTGGTTGTAGGAGGTATCGGAAACCTGAAGCTGCTGAAACAGCCTATTATCGAATTCCCGAAAGACTTCGATCAGTATGATGCAAAAATAACAGACAAAACCCGACTTTCAGCCAATGGTCTGGAGGGCAATATGATTTACGACTTCCTTGCGGTACCTCGCAATCAAGGTCAGTATACCATACCAGCCATCGAATTTACCTATTATGATACATCATCATCCAGGTATAAGACCATCAAGACTCAACCATTCACCATCAAGGTTGATAAGGGTGACGGCTCAAGCGACAGCAATGAAGGTGCTGATTTCAACAAAGACAAGGACATTCATACTCTGAAGCTCGGCAAAGACTGTCACCAGAACATCAACGACATGTTTTATGGCAGCGCAAGCTATTGGATCTGTCTGTTGATTCCTCTGCTTGCTTTCATCGCATTGATTATCATCTTCCATCGCAGAGCTATGGAAAATGCCGACATCGTCAAGATGCGCTCCAACAAGGCAAAGAAGATGGCAACGAAGCGCTTGAAGAAAGCTCATCTCTTGATGGTAAAGCACAAACAGGGAGAGTTTTATGATGAAGTATTACGTGCTTTATGGGGATATATCAGTTACAAACTGAATATACCTGTAGAAAAGCTGAATCGTGAGAACATCCGCGAGAAAATGATTTCTCACAACGTAGACGAAGATACCATCAAGAAGTTTACTACTGCTATTGATGAGTGTGAATTCGAGCGTTATGCACCAGGCGATTCAGTGGGTAATATGAATCATACATTCAATGCTGCAATAACAGGAATCATGGAAATAGAGAATGCAATCAATATGGCACGTAAGAAGCGCAAGACCAATCGCAACGGATATTCCCTCATCATGCTTCTGGCAATGATGCTTGGCTTCACTCTTGAGGCTGGTGCCATCACCAAACAGAATGCAGATACAGAGTATCAGAAAGGCAATTATCAGCAAGCGATTCGTGATTACGAGGAGATATTGAAGACCAGGGCATCTGCTGCCATTTATTACAATCTAGGCAATGCTTATTTCCGTACAGACAATATCACGAAGGCTGTGCTCAACTATGAGCGTGCTCACTTATATGCACCAGGAGATGAGGACATCAATTTCAATCTCCAGTTTGCAAGAAGCAAGACCATTGACAAGATTACACCGGCATCAGAAATGTTCTTTGTCACATGGTACAGGATGCTTGTCAACTACACGAGTGTAGACAATTGGGCAAAGATTGGAATCTTCAGTATCATCATGGCGTTGATACTCGTATTGGTTTATCTCTTTGGACCTCAGCTCTTCATGCGTAAGATAGGATTTTTCGGAGGCTTGTTCTTCCTGATTTCCTTCCTGATAAGTAATCTGTTTGCCTATCAGCAGAAACAGGTTCAGATAAACAGGACGGGTGCCATCATTATGGAACCATCGGTAAATATCAAGAAGACACCTGCCAAACAAAGTGCTGACTTGTTTGTCCTGCATGAAGGAACCCGGGTGGATATTACCGACAAGACAATAAATGGATGGCGAGGCATTCGTGTTGCTGATGGCAGAGAAGGTTGGATAGAAACCAAACATATAGAGGAAATATAATGGATTTCAGTAAAATACAAGACATGGACATGCAGGTGTTGAGTATCTTCAACGGTAGCGACAACATCATGCTTGACCAGATGGTACAGATATTAACATCGGGCCTGACGTGGATACCACTCTACGTCATGCTCTTTTTTGTTGTTATGCGCAACAATGAGACGATGGGGCAGATAGCCCTGGTGGTGGGAAGCGCAATCTTCTGCGTTCTATTTGCTGATGGACTGGTTGACGGCATCATCAAACAGCTGGCTGAGAGATGGAGACCTTCAAATGATCCTACATTCAAGTATATGGTGCAGGTTGTGGACGATATCCGTCCGAAGGGTTATAGCTTCTGCTCTGCACATGCTGCCAATACGATGTCGCTGGCTGTTTTCTTCTCCTTACTTATCCGTAGTAAAATGCTCACGATAACACTGGTAATATGGTCTCTCATAAACTGTTGGACGCGATTATATCTAGGTGTACATTACCCTTCAGATATTCTTTGCGGCATGATTATCGGTATCATCGTTGGCATTCTGGTCTATCTGCTTTATTACAAGATTTATCTTCGGATCTCTCCAAAGATTAATTATATCTCCAACCAGTATACAAGTACAGGATATGATCATGACGATATCGATAAGGCAATGGTCATTTTAATGCTCACATTGGTATATGTAGTGACAAGAAGTGTTGTCATGGCTGGTTTCGTTTAATAAACTCTATATAAAAGAATACAATAAATAAAACATAATGGATACAAAACATATTAAGATAAGCGATTATAATTACGATCTGCCTGATGAGCGCATCGCCAAGTTTCCTATCTCACAGCGCGACCACAGCAAACTGCTGGTCTATAATCATGGAGAGGTGAGCGACGATGTGTTCTTCCATCTTCCGGACTATCTGCCAAAGGGTGCCATGATGGTATTCAATAATACCAAGGTAATCCAGGCGCGCATGCATTTCCGCAAGGAGACGGGAGCCCTCATCGAGGTGTTCCTGATGGAGCCTGCTGCACCTACCGACTATGAGCTGATGTTCCAGACATCGGGTCACTGCTCATGGCTCTGTATGATTGGTAACCTGAAGAAATGGAAAGAGGGAAGCCTGAAGCGAGACTTCGAAATCAAGGGTCATCAGCTTACTCTCTCTGCTACCATGCGCCGTGGAGATGCGCTCAGCACAGAGGCGGCTGAAATGGTGGCTAAAGGTGGCGGCACCAACTACTGGGTGGATTTCGACTGGGACAACGAGCATGTTTCCTTTGCCGAGATTCTCGAAGCAGTGGGAGAGTTGCCTATCCCTCCTTATCTGAACCGCAAGACCGAAGAAAGTGATAAGACCACTTATCAGACCGTATATTCCAAAATCAAAGGTAGCGTGGCTGCCCCAACAGCCGGTCTGCATTTCACCGATGCGGTGCTCCAGGACCTGGATGCGCATGGCATCGACCGTGAAGAGGTGACCCTTCATGTAGGAGCGGGAACCTTCAAGCCGGTGAAGAGTCTTGAGATAGAAGGTCATCAGATGCATACCGAATATATCGTGGTTCATCGTCGCAGTCTGGAAAAGCTCATCAAGCACGAGTGCCAGGTCATCGCCGTGGGAACCACCAGCGTGCGCACCATCGAGAGTCTCTACTATATGGGAGTGCATCTCATCAAGCATCCTGAGGCAAGTGAAGAGGACCTGCATGTAAAACAGTGGGATCCATACGAGCTGTCGGCAGATGGCAATCTGGTGGAAGACATCACTCCGGTGCAGGCTATCCAGGCAATCGTCGATTATCTCGACCGCAACGGATTGGAAGCCCTTCACTCCAGCACACAGATCATCATCGCTCCGGGTTATACCTATAAGATAGTGAAGATGCTGGTTACCAATTTCCATCAGCCTCAGAGCACCCTCCTTCTCCTGGTGAGTGCCTTCCTGCATGGTGATTGGAAGAAGGTATATGATTATGCCCTCTCTCATGATTTCCGCTTCCTGAGCTATGGAGATTCCTCCCTGCTCATTCCGTAAGGAAATGCTCTTTTCACAAGAAGAAACTCTTTCATCGGAAGAAAGAAATAGGTACTGAAGTTTCGCATGTGGTTCAACTACGGGCTGAAGGCCCAAAAGCTAATAGCCCAGGGCATCGCCCTGGGTATAATGGCAATCAGCAAGGCGGCGTGTGGGGCTTACTTGCGAAACTTGAGTAAGGAGTTAGGAAAATTATAAATTATACATTATACATTAAAATAGTATGATTTCAGTAGAAGGACTGAAAGTAGAGTTTGGCGTAAAGCCACTTTTCAATGATGTAAGCTTCGTTATCAACGACCGCGACCGCATTGCCCTGGTAGGTAAGAACGGTGCCGGTAAATCTACGATGCTGAAGATTCTCTGTGGCTTGCAGAAGCCAACCTCCGGCGTAGTGGCTATCCCTAATGAAACCACCATCGGCTATCTGCCTCAGGTGATGAAACTGCAGGATGATACCACCGTGAAACAGGAAACCCGAAAGGCTTTCGCCCACAATACCGAGATGAAGGCGCGCCTCGACAAGATGCAGCAGGAAATGGCTGACCGCACCGACTACGAGAGCGAGAGCTATGCCCAGCTCGTGGAGAAATTCACCCAGGAACATGATCGCTATATGATGATGGGCGGTGAAAACTACGAGGCGGAAATAGAGCGCACGTTGAGCGGTCTGGGTTTCACCCGTGAAGATTTCGACCGTCCTACCCGGGAGTTCTCCGGTGGATGGCGTATGCGTATCGAGTTGGCAAAGATCCTACTCCAGAAGCCGGATGTACTTCTCCTCGATGAGCCTACCAACCATCTTGATATCGAGAGTATCCAGTGGCTGGAGCAGTTCCTGGCGCAGAGTGCCAAGGCGGTGGTGCTGGTAAGTCACGACCGTGCCTTTATCAATAATGTAACCAACCGCACCCTGGAGATTACCTGCGGCAGGGTAGAGGATTACAAGGTGAAATATGATGAGTATGTGGTTCTTCGTGCCGAGCGCCGCGAGCAGCAGCTCCGTGCTTATGAGAACCAGCAGAAGGAAATAGCCGATATCAAGGACTTCATCGAGCGATTCCGCTATAAGCCAACCAAGGCTGTACAGGTGCAGAGCCGCATCAAGCAGTTGGAGAAAATCGTTCCTATCGAGGTGGATGAGGTGGATACTAAGCAGATGCATCTCAAGTTCCCGCCTTGCCTCAGAAGCGGTGATTATCCGGTTATCTGCGATGAGGTGAGAAAGGATTATGGCGAGCATACCGTCTTCGACCATGTGACTCTTACCATCAAGCGTGGCGAGAAAGTGGCGTTCGTAGGTAAGAACGGTGAGGGTAAATCTACCCTGGTGAAGTGTATCATGGGCGAGATTCCTTTTACGGGCAATCTCAAGATAGGTCATAACGTGCAGATAGGTTATTTCGCACAGAACCAGGCACAGCTGCTCGATGAGAACCTTACCATCTTCCAGACCATCGACAATGTGGCTACCGGCGAAATGCGCCTCAAGGTGAACGATCTGCTGGGTGCCTTTATGTTTGGTGGCGAAACTTCCGAAAAGTATGTCAAGGTGCTGAGTGGAGGAGAGCGCAGTCGTCTGGCGATGATCAAGCTCCTGCTCGAACCGGTGAATCTCCTGATTCTCGATGAGCCTACCAACCATCTCGATATGCAGTCGAAGGATGTATTGAAGGAAGCCATCAAGGCATTCGACGGTACCGCTATCATCGTGAGCCATGACCGTGAGTTCCTCGACGGACTGGTAGATAAGGTATATGAGTTCGCCGGTGGTAAGGTTCGTGAGCATCTGGGCGGTATCTACGATTATCTCCGTGCCCACAATGCCGAGAGCATCAGTCAGGCGCTGGCGAATCAGGGCGGAAGTCAGAATATGTCATCTGCCGGCTCTCCATCTTCTTCATCATCATCCTCTGCAGATTCTTCTGAGGCATCTTCCGGAAAGCTCAGCTATGCCGAGCACAAGGAGCTGCAGAAGAAGATACGCAAGGCTGAGAAGGCGGTGAAGGAATGCGAGACAAAGATTGAAAAGCTCGAAACCCGCAAGGCTGAGATTGATGCCCTCCTGATGAAGCCTGAGAATGCTACTAATATGGAACTCGTTACCGAATATACCGAGCTGATGAAGAGCCTGGATGAGGAAAACGAGAACTGGATGATGCTCTCCGAAGAACTGGAGGAAATCAAGAATTCATAGTTAAAACAATAATAAATAACGAGAAAATGAAAATGAAGTACATCCTTCCGATGATGATGCTCGCAGCCATGCCTTTGGCTGCTGATGCTCAGAACAAGTCGGGACTTGTCTTGAGCAATCTTGACAAGACAGCAAAGCCTGCTGATGATTTCTATCAGTTTGCTACCGGTGGCTGGCAGAAGAACAATCCGCTGCCTGCTGCCTACAGCCGTTATGGTAGTTTCGATCAGTTGGCTGAGAACAGCAACAAGCGTATCAACTCTATCCTTGATGAACTCAAGAAGAAGACCTACAAGGCTGGAACCATCGAGCAGAAGCTTTCCGACTTCTACAAGTTGGCGCTCGATATCGACCGCCGCAACAAGGAGGGCATTGCTCCCGTAAAGCCTCTCCTCGACGAGATTGCTGCTGCCAAGACCAAGGCTGAGCTCCAGAACTTGCAGGTGAAGTATGCCATGCAGGGCTTGGGCGTAGGTTTCGGTACCGGTTTCGGCGCTGACGAGAAGAACGTAACCATGAACATCTATAATGTGATGCAGGGTGGCTTGACTCTCGGTTCCAAGGATTACTACCTCAACAACGATGCTGCTACCGTAGCCATCCGTGAGGCTTTCAAGACCTACGTGGCAAAGATGTTCCAGCTCTATGGCTTCTCTGCTGCCGATGCTGCCAAGAAGGCACAGAAGGTATTCCTCCACGAGACCAGTCTTGCTACTATCTCCAAGAGCCGTACCGAACTCCGTGACCCACAGGCTAACTACAACAAGATGAGCCTGAAGCAGTTTAAGGAGAATTATCCAAACATTCCTCTCGAGGCATTGGCTAACGGCGAGGGCATCAAGAGCGAGTATATCCAGGAGATGATTGTGGGTCAGCCTGCATTCATGGCTGGTTACGACAAGATTACCGCCGCTGAGGATGCTGAGACCTTGAAGGCATTGATGGAGTGGAGTGTCATCGGCAGTTCTTCTGCTTATCTCACCGATGAGATCCGTGAGGCAAACTTCGATTTCTTCGGCAAGACCATGAGTGGCAGAAAGGAAGACCATCCATTGTGGAAGCGTGCTACCTCTCAGGTAGATGCTCAGATGGGTGAGGCACTCGGCAGAATCTACTGCAAGAAGTTCTTCCCTGAGTCATCCAAGAAGATGATGGAGACTCTGGTCAAGAATCTCCAGGTGAGTCTCGGTCAGCGTATCGATGCTCAGAAGTGGATGAGTGCAGAGACCAAGGCTGCTGCCCACAATAAGCTCGATAAGTTCTATGTCAAGATTGGTTATCCTAACCAGTGGACTGACTATCGTAAACTTACCATCGACCCATCCAAGAGTTTCTATGAGAACGTGATGGCTTGCCGTCAGTTCCGCAACAATAAGGAGATTGCAGAGAAGGCTGGTAAGCCAGTCAACAGAGATGAGTGGTATATGACTCCACAGACTGTGAATGCATACTATAATCCTACCACCAATGAGATCTGCTTCCCAGCAGGTATCCTTCAGTATCCATTCTTCGATGCCAAGGCTGACGCGGCATTCAACTATGGTGCTATCGGTGTAGTGATTGGTCATGAGATGACTCACGGATTTGATGATCAGGGTCGCCAGTATGATGCCAGCGGTAACTTGAAGGATTGGTGGACAGCTGCTGATGCAGAGGGCTTCAACAAGCGTGCAGATATGTATGCTGATTTCTTCAGCAACATCAAGGTATTGCCTGACCTGAATGCCAACGGTCGCTTTACATTGGGTGAGAACCTTGCCGACCACGGTGGTTTGATGGTATCTTTCAATGCATTCAAGAATGCGACAGCCAAGAAGCCTTTGAAGAACAAGGATGGCTTTACTGCTGCTCAGCGCTTCTTCCTTGCTTACGCTGGTGTATGGGGTCAGAACATCACCAAGAAGGAGATTCGCAACCGTGTGAAGAACGATCCTCATGCACTTGGCAAGTGGCGTGTAGATGGTGCTCTTCCTCACATTGATGCCTGGTATGAGGCATTCGGTGTAAAGCAGGGCGACAAGATGTTCATTCCTAAGAATGAGCGTCTGGAACTTTGGTAATATGCACAAATCATAATTATTTAAAGGATGCTAAAGAAAATTAGCATCTTTTTTTTGTTTAAATCTCCTAAAATTAGTAACTTTGCACCAAATTAAAAAGAAAGGGAAAAACAGAATA
>USQD01000018.1 GCA_900556795.1 uncultured Prevotella sp.
CGGCGCAGCCTTCGGCTATATGCTGCCCATTCTGGCAGGCTTCATCGCCATGTCCATCGCCGACCGCCCGGGCTTGGTTGCTACCCCTAACTTGGGATTAGAGATGGCTGTAGGCAAAAAGCATACAGCTCAGGTTTTCTTCGGCTTGAATCCTTGGAAGCAGAGTGGTGGAGATCAGTCTAGTCTTCGTCATTGGATGGTGATGCCTGAGTATCGCTACTGGTTCAATCAGAACTTCGATGGTTGGTTCCTCGGTGCTCATGCTTTAGGAGGACAGTATAATGTGGGAGGCGTGAAGTTTCCTTTCGGATTGTTGAAAGGACTGCGCAACCATCGCTATGAAGGTTGGTATGCCGGAGGCGGCATCACTGTCGGAAAACAATGGAATCTTTCTAAGCACTGGAATCTGGAGGCTTCGCTCGGATTGGGCTATATCCATACCAAATATGATAAATTCGAATGTGGTACTTGTGGTGAAAAACTCAAATCTGCCCATAAAAATTATGTGGGACCCACCAAGATGGCTCTTTCCCTGATTTATCTGATTCCAGGCAAGACAGAAGAAAAGCGTGAAATCGCTGCGCCTCTGATTATCGAGACTATTCAGCAGCCTAAACAGAATGCTCTGAAACCTGTTCTGCAGTTGCAGGCTGTCATTGCAGAAGCACCTAAGATTCGCCATTTAGATAAGCGGGCTTATATCGATTTCCCAGTGAACAAGATAGAGTTGCGTGCCGATTATCGTCGCAATCCTGAGCAGTTGGATAGTATCATCACTACCATCAATGCCTTGAAGGCGGATAAGAACCTGCAGGTGATGGGCATCAATATCCATGGTTTTGCTTCGCCGGAAGGTTCGTATAAGCATAATGAGTATCTGGCAAAGAATCGTGCCCGTGCTCTTACGGAGTATGTTCGCAAGATGGTGGATTTGCCTGACAGCATCTTCATGGTATCCTCTACAGCCGAAGACTGGGATGGACTGTGTGAATATATCAAATCAAGCAACTTGGAGAAAAAGGAGCAGCTTCTTGCGATAGCCCAGGATGAAAAGCTGGCTCCAGATGCTCGTGATGCGAAGCTGAAGCAGCAATATCCTACACAGTATCGCACCCTGTTCACCCTCTACTATCCAGCTCTTCGCCATAGCGACTACCACATTACTTATAAGATTAAGCCATTTGATGTGGAGGAGGCAAAGGAGATTATGAAGACCAAGCCTCAGCAGTTGTCGCTCAACGAGTTGTTCATGGTGGCGCAGACCTACGAGGTAGGTTCCAAGGAGTTCAACAAGGTAATGGAGCTGGCAGTCCGCATGTATCCAACGGATGAAACCGCCAACCTGAATGCTGCTATTATCCGTCTGAACAACGGAGATGCCGATGCTGCCAAGCCATATTTGGATAGAGCAGGCGATTCAAAGGAAGCCGATGCCGCAAGAAAGGCGTATGAAATGATGAAGATTCAATAGAACGGAACTGTAGTGATAAGTAAAAATAAATGCAAAAGATAAGCGATTATTACGATTAAGTAACCAATTTGATTAATAGGTAAAGATAATTATAAGTAAAATTAAAACTATAGAATTATGAAGAAATTTACGATGTTTTCATCAGTGCTGGCTTCAGCACTGATGCTGACGGTTGCATCCTGCTCTAGCGAAGATGTTGCCGGCGGTGATTCACAGAACGATAAGGGGGCTACTTCTTTCCTTGCCGTGAATATCGAGAACGTGGGTTCTGCTCCTGCATCTCGCAGTAATGATCCGTATGGACAGGGTGGTGGTACTTATGAGGATGGCACTGCTGATGAGAGTAAGATCACCAATGTGCGTTTCTATTTTTTTAATGGTGATGGTACTCCATATCTGTTGGTTAATAAGAATTCAGAGAATCAACCTGTTAACTATTTGGAACAAGAACTTGGGCCGGAAGACATGGATGGCAATGATCATGATCATACTGTCGAAACAAAAACCAAGGCAATGCTTGTATTAAAGGGTGAGACTAAAGCTGTTCCTGCCTCTGTTATTGCAGTAATCAATCCTGATGCGTTGGATAATTCAACCCTGCATGATGGTACTATGACCCTTTCTGAACTCCGAACATCAGCAACAGGTTCGAAGTTTTATGATGAGACCAATGGTTTTGTCATGTCTAATTCTGTGTACGAAAGTGCGGGACAGGACGTTTGCTCTACACCTGTAGCAAACAGCGTTTTTGCAACAGCTGAAGATGCTACGAAAAACCCTGTAGATATCTATGTAGAGCGAGTTAATGCTAAGGTGAATGCGAAGATTGATGCAACTTATAAACGTGATGGGGAAACCACGCCGGCATGGACTACAAATGCAGAGGGTAAGTACCAGATTAAGGTTGGCAGTATTGATGTTACCACTTATGATGAGAATACCAATGCAATTCCAACAACAACCAAATATCCTGTATATGCAGTAGTTCAGGGTTGGCAGTTGGCTGATGCTGATGGTAAGGCAGAGCTTTGTAAGCAGATCAGTACTTCATGGTATGCTGGAGAATTAGGTATATCTCCTTGGACAACTTCTGATTACCATCGTTGTTTCTGGTCTAAGTCAGTGCCTATTACTTCGGGTCAACAGGGAGGAGTTAATCGTCCTGTTAATCATGCGTTTAAGGATATTACGCTGTCTTTATCTGACGCTTTCTCTCCTACACCTGTTTATACATTGCCAAATACACCAGATAAGGTGGTTAAAAATCCAAAAACAAGTGTGAATGATTTGACAAAACTGATTGTTGCAGCCAATCTAGTCTATAAGGATAATAATGATAATTATAAACCTGCGCAAGTATGTCAGTATAGAGGTTTGACCTATCTCGGTGAGGAAGCTGTTAAAAAACAGATTGTTGGTGGTTTTGCACGTTACTTCAAAAAGACCACTACTAAAAGTGGCGATGTCTATAAATCAATAGGGGCTTCTGACATTGCTTTCAAGACGGTTTCTGAATCTTCTGAAGTGAAGGATTATGAGGTTGTAGCAACATTGGCTAGCGGCGTAGGCGATCTTTATGTAAAGAACGGAGAAACATATGAACCTGTATCGAAAGACGTTGTCAATGATGCCCTTGCAAAGGAGGAGGCTCAGGTTCGTTCTACGGATGGTGCTACCTATTATTATACCCCTATCAAGCATCTCGGTGAGGCTGGTAAGTTAGGTGAGTATGGTATCGTGCGTAACCATTCTTATCAGGTAACCATTCAGAACATCCAGGGTTTTGGTACTCCTGTCTATGATCCTAAGAAGGAAATCGACCCAATGATACCAAGCGATGATAATACTTATCTTGCAGCAAGTGTCAAGGTTCTCTCTTGGCGCGTGGTATCATCTAATGTAGATTTGGATCAGACAAAGTAAATAATTCATAAACAGTATAAATGAAGAAGATTATAAATGATATCAGAAAGAAGGGAAGGCTGATGATGCTCTCTTGCTGCACCATACTCGGCTTGCTGCTCGCATCCTGTGATTATTGGCACGATAGCTATGAGGGATGTGAGGAACTGCTGAAGACTCATCTGAAGGTGCAGTTCATCTACGATATGAACATGAAGTTTGCCGACGCTTTCCCTCATGAGGTGAAGAACGTCACACTTTATGCTTTCGACCAGCAGGGAAAATTGGCTTATGTCAAAACCGAGGCTGCCGAGAAGATTATCGCCGAAGAGGGTATGAACATCGACGACCTGACTCCTGGTGTCTATGATCTTCTCGTTTGGGCACAGGGCGAAGAGCGTTATGCTGGCTCCTATACTTTTGGGCAGGCCAGCGTAGGCTCTTCAGCCTGTGATGTGCTCAAGGCTACGGTGAATCGTGCCGATAAAGGAATCATCGACCATGATCTGACTCCGCTCTTCCATGGACAGTTGGCTAAAGCCAATTTCACTAAGATGGAGAAGGGGGGAACGAGAACCGTCAAGGTTTCGCTTACCAAGAACACCAATCATTTCAAGGTGGTTTTGCAAAACCTGTCGGGAGCAAATCTTAATGCCGATGACTTCATCTTCCAGATTACCGATAACAATGGTAAGATGGATTATGACAACAGTCTGATGGAGGACGAGATGCTTACCTATAACGCCTGGTCTGCTTACTCCGGTACTGCCGGTGTCAGTTCAGGAACCAGCGAGCAGACTTCTGTGGCATGTGCCATCGCAGAATTGACAACCAACCGAATGGTGAAAGGTCATGATATGCGTCTGCATGTATATAGCAAAGCTACGGGTGCCAGCATCATCAATATACCATTGATAGATTATGCCCTGATGGTAAAAGGCAATTATAACAAGAGTATGAGCGATCAGGAATATCTGGATAGACAGGATTCCTACGACCTTGTGTTCTTCATCGACGAAAACCATAAGTGGCAGTCTGCCTCAGTCATCATCAACTCGTGGAGAGTGGTGCTGAGCAAGACTGATATGTAATCAATAATTATTGTATTTAATCATGATGTATGAGATGAAAGGAATAAGATATGCAGAGGGACTGCTCAAGTTCCTCTTGGCTACTGCTATGGCTTGGCTGGGCTGTATTGCTTTGGTCTCATGCGACCAGGGAGATACAGGGGCAGAGAATACCGAAGCCCATATCACGCTTACCCTTTGCATGAAAGGTACGGATACCGATAACAATACAAGAATAGGGCAGTCGGGGGGAAAGCAGATTGCTTCAAGAAGTGAAGACGACGAGACTGATGAACCGGGAACGGAGATGGAAAACAGTATCGACTTTAGCAGATTCCACGTCGTTTTCTATGATGCAAATCAGCAAATGGCAGGAATCCTGCAAAACATGGTGCTTGTACATTTGGGCGGCAACATCTACCGGTTGACAGGATCTTTGCCGGTGAGCAACAAGGTGCTTGTGGGCAATCATTTTGTAGGAAAAATGGTGGTTTATGCCAATTTCAATATGAGTTCGGATGACTTGCAGAAAGGGTATAATGATGAAATCATTGCCCATAAGGCGTTTAATTACGAAGCAAATCCTAAGTATCTGCCCATGTGGGGCGTCAAGAAAGTTGACTTTACACTTGCTGCCGGCAAGCGTCAGGATTTCTCGGATATCGACCTGCTGAGGGCGGTAGCCAAGGTAAAGGTGAATCTGAGTAACGATATGAAGAAAAATGGATGGAGCATACATAGTATGCAACTCTTCAACTATAATGATAAGGGCTATTGTATGCCTGGTAAATATACAGATTGTGAACAGACGGCATCGCTTACTCACGAGGAGTTCGAGCACTTTTACAATTCCAGACAAACCAGTGGTATCACGATGACAGATGATGTTCCTATCTATCTGCCTGAATATCTGAATAATGGTCAGGAAGATGCGGATAAATGTATCATCAAGTTGAAACTGGCTAGAAATGGAACCGTTGAACAGGATGCACCAGGCAAAGACAAGGAATATACCTTGCGCTTTAAGGAATATACGGATGAAGGAACGGAAGGTACAACCATCAATGATATCGTGCGCGACCATTATTATACCTTCGAGGTATATAAGGGCAGCAACGGTCAGAATCTGGTGAAGCTGACGGTGAGGAAATGGAACGTTCGAGATCACGAAGAGATTGTGATGTAATTGTGAATTATAAAACGAGAAAATAATAAATAGAAAAAGCCTTAGGCTTTTCAAAATATAAATATGGCAAAGAAGATATACTATTATATATGTATTTGGGCAGTATGCTTGCTGGCGGCTTGTTCTGCCGGTGATGAAGCAACTTCCTTTCCCGGTCAGGCTGATGCCGAGAACCAGGTAGGGGTGACGTTGCAGCTATCTGCCTCGTCTTCCCAGACTTCGCAGTCTTCCCGGTCTTCTCTGACCAGGGCGGCTTGGGAGACGGATACCGAAGCTTTGCCTGGAGAAATGATGAAAAGCTGGTTTGTGGTGGTGGTACAGAATGGAAAGATAGAGAAGATTATCACTTCCGATTTGAAATCTGGTGTTACGGAGGTGGAGAAAGACCAGGTGTTTGTAAAGTTGAATACTGGAGAGACAACCTTCTATTCCTTTGCCAATATCAAGCCAAAAGAGATAGGGCTTGATGCCAGCACATCTGTTGGGCAATCGTTGCCAGCTGATTTTGAAGAAAAGACTTATCAGATGGATGGCAACTGTCAACTCTTCCATCAGTTGATGACGCCTGACTTTCAGAACGGTTATCCGATGAGTAATAAGCAGACAGTGGATGTGGTTGATAATCAGCAAGTCATCAATCTGGAGGTTATCCGTATGGTGGCCAAGGTACAGCTCTCCATTACCAATGCCACGGATCATGCCATCAATCTGAAGACCATCACCCTTTCGGATGTCACCCTGAATGGTAATCAGAATATCAAGCTTTTGCCAAATGTGGATTCGGCAAATAAATTGAAGGGTGTGAATTTACCTGATGGTGTGGCAAAGGGAACTATCACGCTGAGGGCTGCCGAAAACAATGGTATAACCATAGAGGCTAGAGCTAAGCAAACGGCTTGTTTCTACATGAACGAGAGTTTGGTAGATAAGGGAGAAGATGGTGGCAACCGGTATTTTATCCTTTCGCTTACTACGGTAGATGCGGCTACGGGCGCTACCAGTAACCATCGTTATGCCATGCTATCATGGAATGAAATCCGACGCAATGATTATCTGAAGATTCCTATCAAACTGGAGGATTATCAGATTAGATGGACGGTGGAGGCATTCTCGCCAATCGGTGTGTTGCCGAAGGTAAAGGATGATGGTGAAAACCTTTCGCTTGACTTCGGTTATTATGGAGAGTTTCATATCAAGCCCGAGGTCATCAAGTTGAGCCGTACTGGTTCTCAGACCCTGTCTGTGAGTGAATGGCAGATGGGAACGGATGCAATAGGTTCTGATGGCTGGAAGCTGCAGGAGCAGAATCCGGAGGGAGCTGATGGCGTAAACATCTTCGATGCTTCGCCTTCTTGGATACCAGTCACCTATCGTCTGGAAGGAGAAATGGGCAACCGTACCGGTTCTGCCATTTATACAATGAAGATTAAGGTGAAGGAACAGAATGGCTTGGGTACGTATCCTATCATCTCCCGCAAGGTTCGCTTTACGATGAAGCAAGTGGACCTGACCCGGGCAGGAAAGAATACTGAAAAAATAGTATTAAACACAAAGACTTTTGGCAATGAAGGCATTTAAGTTTTACATATTTCGCATCAGTCTGGCAGTAATCTTCGGGTTACTGCCAATGACTGTGTGGGCTGGTGACAAGCTGACCCATTTCGAAGGTATTGCCAACAAGAAAGGCGATTATAATTGGAATGGTACACAGAAATGTCACGAATACACTTATTATTATTATGTTAACAAGGGGCAGAAAAGACTGGAGCTTACACTCCCTTTTGCCGACGGTATGTCTGACTTGGAACCAAGAGGTTACTATCGTTGGTATGATTGGAAGACTGATCGCGCATCTAAGCGCCTGACTAAGGAGGGCTCTCGACTCCATAGCTTTGATGATGGAACAGGACTTTATGCTTTTTGCCTTCAAGATGAAAAACTATCTCAGGGTTTGGTGGGTGTAACCTATTCTGCACCTTCGGGGACTGATTATGATTCTTGGGAGGCAGACACCATAGCCTGTGATGTGAGTAGATACCATGATGGTATCACGGTGGAATGGTGGGGAGGAACCAATTTCCACCACGAACCAACCCTTTCTATCCGATATAAGTTTGTTATCCGGAAGGCATCATGGATAGCCGACCAGCTTAGAAAGGCTGTTGTTGATTCCCATACGGGTACACGTACTTTTGAGGATAATCAGGATGTAACTATTGGTATTAACAGTACTGACAATGGGAATAGCGAGGCAAACCTTCGCTTGAACTACAACAATGTAAACCGATATTATTTCTATCCGCTAACCACTGATGCTTTCAACAAGAAACATATTTATTATCAGTCGGGTAAACAGGCTGAGAACAAGTTTGAAGAGAGTGATTTCAGCAAAACGCTTGTTCAGGCTACTGCTGTAAAGTGGAGGGTCTATGATGAGACGAATGCTTATTATTGTGATATTGCCGAAAGTCAGTCGCGATTTGTAAAAATCAGTCCCTCTGAGTTAAATAATAGGGATTGGACTCATATACCTACAGGTCAGAAGGTAAGACCAGGTTATTCTCAGCTTCCTAAATTCAAGACGATGAGCCGCTTCTATGTGGTTGCTTATCTGGGAGCAAGTAACCAGTGGTGCCCTGTGGCAAACTTCAGCTGTCGTTTTACTGAGGAATATCCGATGCTTTTTGATGATTTGAATACCGGTGCCCCTACTCGTACCCTCTCTTACATAGAAGATCATTATGTAAAAGTTACCGAGCCGATTTCGTTTGATAATCTGTCGAATGGAATGACATACGATGCGCCAACCAAAGAAAACAATGTAGCTCCTAATCCAAGTAAATGGGAATTGCGCCATTATGGTTTCGTTTATAAGGATTTGACAAAAGATTCAAAAACTGCCGGTAGGTGGTGGTATGATGATTATACCAATGCGCCGGTTCATGGTGAATATGGAGTTTACAAGACTGCTGGTGTAAGCGGTATCTCCACTTCAAGCGAAGGATATAAGTGGTGGTATGGTGACAACATGAATCTCTATGACAGAACCTATGGATTGACTACCGGTAAACAGGCTGGCTATTTCCTTTATGTGGATGCCTCGGATGAGAGCCGAGAGATTGCCAGTGCCGAGTTTACTGCCAATCTGTGTAGTGGTACAACCTTTATCGTGAGTGCGGCAATAGCAGACCTGACGCAAAGTGGGCAAATTGCTCCACAGGTTATGTTCAAGCTTTATGGTGACAATGGCGACCGAGTGGCAAGGCAGGAAAACTTAATCCATTCTTTTGCCAGTTGCGACATGAAGACGGTGGTGAATAATTATCAGTACGGCAAGTGGTATCAGGTTTATGCCAAGGTTACCTTGCGGGATAGTGAGAATCTGCGTAAGTTTAAGAAATTCCTCGTCACGGTGGATAACTATTGTACTAATACAAAAGGTGCCGACTATGCCGTTGATGATATCCGCTTTTATCAGAAGCGTGCTATTGTTGATGTCATCCAGAATCAGCCTGTATGCGATGATGTAGCATCGGCTGCTTCCGTGAAGTTGAAATTACGTGCGGTATATGAAAGCTTGCAATCTCGCGCCTTTGTAGATGCTGATGGAAAGAGTAAGGTTTACTATCGCTTCGTGGATGAAAAGGGTGAACCGGTTGACCTTGACTATGGTAATGGTGGAAAGAAATATGGAGAATGTGATTTCCATTATTATCAGAAAGACTTGAAGGCTGGTGATACTGAGATAGTGAATGGTGAAACCTATTATATTCTGGTAGATAAGGCTTTCAAATTACCGTTAGGTAAGAAACTCTATGTGTCTGTAAACTTTGACAATCCTGATGATGCCAGCATGTGGGGAAACCGAAACGTGGTGTGCTCCAGCTACAGCGAATTGTTTGAAATGATGAAGCAGACGGTGATGA
This sequence comes from uncultured Prevotella sp., assembly GCA_900556795.1. Taxonomy (GTDB): domain Bacteria; phylum Bacteroidota; class Bacteroidia; order Bacteroidales; family Bacteroidaceae; genus Prevotella. The sequence goes on from USQD01000018.1 coordinate 9,556, forward strand.
TTCGTGATGCCGAGAGTAAGGTGATTGCTGATTATCGAGTAAGCTGCGACCGGACGAATGCGGATGTCACCATGAATGCAGACCTGCATACCACCGACCCATACGTGGGTGGAGGTATCACCATTACTGGTGTGAAATATGATTGGTTCATCGGTAGTAAGGAGGAGTTCAATAAGACTCATCTCTTGGAGGCTCTCCATGCTTTCCGTGATAAGAATAGTACAGGTACTTATCCTTGGGATGTGCAGAATTCGGGAATCAGTGAAGATTATCAGGCAGAAATAAAAAAGTATATCGACAATGGTAAATTGATTCTGGCTGCAACTTCAAAACTGCAGAAGACTTTCGAGTTTGGTACGCATACACTCTGTTTGTTGCCTATCACCAAGAAGGGAAATATCATCACCATCAACAATGTGGATTATCAGATTTGTCCTGATCCTATCGAATATAAATTCCGGGTGCTGAAGGATGGACCTCGTATCAATCTTGGTTTCGTTGATGGAAAATATCCTAACGACCAGCGCATTGTGCGCATCGGATTGCCGCAACTCAAGGACATGCAGCAGAATAAGAAGTTCCTGCAGATACCAATCTGCAGTACCGAACCTTTGAGTAATTCTTCTGGTCCTGTTTCTTTTGAGTTTAATACGGAAGATGGTATTAAAGTGCTGATGGACGGTACCAACGACCCTATGTGGAAGAACAATGTCGCTGTATTGGGAAAGAAAGACATCTTCACGATTAAGGCTAGCAGTTTGGAGCATCGCAACAAGGAGGCGGAACAGCGTACGCTTGCTCTGAAGGTCTGCGATGATTATGCCCAATACTTGCACGAAGGCTATTGGTATGACCTTTCGTTCAGCTTTATGCAGAAAAATGGCACAACTAACACCGAGGTTACGAGCTGTCCGGGTACTACCTTCTTCCGCATCTATGTGGTGCCGGAGTTTGCTACCTGGGCTCCTGCAGCCGATGGCGGTATGAATAACAACTGGAATAACGACCTCAACTGGCGCCGTTCTACCAAAACAGAGCTTTACAAGTCGGATGCTGATACCTATCCTGTATATGGAACAACAGCAGGCTATACCGAATTGAAGACTCAGCAGGCATTCGTGCCTATGAAGTTTACCAAGGTAACGATACTTACACCTTATTATAATAATGGGTATTATCCGCTCCTGGGTTATCTGCAAAAGGGTAGTGATGGTATTCTCAACAAACTGAATAATGGCGCATCCACCGCCACCGACTACATACAGTATGATATGATGGTGGATGACGGAAGCAAGTTGGGCTATGGCGCAACCACTCCGGGGCGCAACTATTCTTGCGTGAAATTCTATGGAAATACCTGCGACCAGATCTACTTCAAGCCGGGAGCAGAGGTCCGTAACCAGCACTATCTGGTGTACAACAAGGCATGGGTAGAGCAGGAACTGAGTTACAACCGCTGGTATCTCTTCGGTTCGCCATTGAAGAATATGGTGGCAGGCGATATGTATGTGCCTGTGAAGACGGGACGCCAGGAGACAGAAGCCTTCCAGCCTATCACCTTTGATGCGACTGTTAACAATCGCACCAAGATGCCGTTCTACCAGCGTTCCTGGGATAAAAGCGATACCAGAGAATACAGCACTGATGGCAACTATGATGCCTACGACTACAGTTCGCTTCCAGTGAGCGTGCCAAGTACGATAGATTGGAATACCCAATATTGGAGTCATGTTTATAATGCGGCTTCGATGGTCTATTCGCCAAAGGTCAATGCCGATGGTTCCTATGCTTCCTTAACCGGCTTTGCTGTGAAGGTGGGTGATAAATATACGCCTGCCGGCATTTCGGGAAAGGCACTGGTAAGATTGCCAAAGGACGATAAGACATACGATTATTACGACCCGTCAACGAACTTGGGGGGATTGAAGCATGACGACATCGATAGGACAGATGATGGCAAGGGCAACCTCATCATTGCTTCGGTAGAACCTTCGAGCAAGGAAGGGGCCATTGGTGCTGTAGATGTAACTCTGGCTGCAAATACCCATCAGGGAGCAGATGATGGTAATTATTATTATCTCACCTACAACCCGTATATGGCAACGCTGGATATGAAACGCTTCTTTGCCAATGCCAGAAACAAGGCGGCTCTTGGAGAAGACAATGTATCTTACTGGGTTGTGAATGACAATGAGACCAATGGATTCAATACAATTACATTGAATGGTGAGACGGATGGAAGAATAGCGCCTATGCAGGCTTTCTTCATCAAGTCGAAAACCGCTCAGCCTACCATCCACTTTGATACAAACATGACGGTGGATAAGGATGTGACCAAGGGTGTTGATATTGCGGGTGAGGAGCAGAATAGCAGAATCAGATTGCAGGTAGGCAAGGGGACTGCGAGCTCTTCGTATCTGATATTGAATGCTGATGCGTCGCAAGAGTTCGATGGCAGGGAGGATACCGAATTGCTCGGAGATGACTTGTTGTCGGATGTACCTGCTGTTTATACGGTGGCTTCCTCGCAGGCTGTCATGGTAAACTCGCTGCCGGAAATCTACTATGTTCCGCTGGGCGTTGTGGCGAAGAAGTCTGAGCTGATGAGCTTAAATGTTCAAGGGGCAGGTCGCCTCTCTTCTCCTCTTTACCTCTATGATGCTGCCACCCGGAAGTATCAGGAAATAAAAGATGGCGAGGAAGTGAAGGTGCAGGCAAACGAGCACGGCAGATACTTCCTGACCCAGACGCGCAGTACTACAGGTATTGAAAATGCCGAGATGGGCGAGAGTGACGTGAAGATCTATTCTCCTGCTAGAGGCTTGATTGTCGTGTCCAAGGTGAGTGCTCCTCTATTAAATAAGGTGGAGGTTTATACCCTTGATGGAAGACTGGTGGCATCGAGAAAGGCTGAAGGTGCAGCATCTGTCAGCATTCCTGTAGTCTCCACGGCTTCTCCTCAGGAAGTATATATAATTAAGGTATCTATGCAGGATACCCAAGCTACAATAACCAGAAAGCTTTCTCTCCGTTGAGAGAAAGCTTTCTGGTGTTAAACTGAGAAAAAAGAAAAATCCCATCGTTCTTGCGAGCGATGGGATTTTTAATTCTGTTAAGCAATGTGTCTGCTTTCGCTGATTACTTACGAAGACCGAGGGCCTTGATGATAGCACGATAGCGATTGATGTCGCGATCATACAAGTAATCGAGCAATGCACGACGCTTTCCTACAAGCTGTGTCAACGCACGTGTTGTAGTATAATCTTTACGGTTCTTCTTAACGTGCTCCGTCAAATGAGCAATACGGTATGAGAACAATGCTATCTGGCTCTCAGCTGAACCAGTATCAGAGTTAGACTTTCCGTACTTACCAAAGATCTCTTCTTTTTTTGCCTTGTCTAAATACATAGCTTTTTTGTAAATAATTAATAATGTTTGCACAAATGCGGATGCAAAGTTACAACTTTTTTCTTATTATGGCAAGAGTATACAATATTTTTTTGTAATTTTGCACCTGATTTATACATTATATACAATGCAAGACATTAGAAACATAGCAGTTATTGCCCATGTCGACCATGGCAAGACAACTCTCGTAGACAAGATGATGCTCGCTGGAAAGCTTTTCCGCGACGGTCAGGATAACAGTGGCGAAGTGCTTGATGCCAACGACCTCGAGCGTGAGAGGGGTATCACAATTCTTTCTAAAAACGTTTCCATCAATTGGAAAGGTACTAAAATTAATATTCTTGATACTCCTGGACACTCTGACTTCGGTGGTGAGGTAGAACGTGTGCTTAACATGGCAGACGGATGCCTTTTGCTCGTCGACGCTTTCGAAGGTCCTATGCCTCAGACCCGCTTCGTGTTGCAGAAAGCTTTGCAGCTTGGATTGAAGCCTATCGTGGTTGTCAACAAGGTAGACAAGCCTAACTGTCGTCCAGAGGAGGTATATGAAATGGTCTTCGACCTCATGTTCTCTCTCAATGCTACAGAAGATCAGCTCGATTTCCCTGTAGTTTATGGTTCAGCTAAAAATGGCTGGATGGCTGAGGAGTGGAATCAGCCTACTGACAATATCGACTATCTTCTCGACAAGATAGTTGAGGTTATCCCTGCCCCTAAGCAGCTTGAGGGTACTCCTCAGATGCTTATCACATCTCTCGACTATAGTAACTATACTGGTCGTATCGCCGTAGGTCGTGTTCATCGTGGTGTACTCAAGGATGGTATGAATGTTACTATCTGCCATCGCGACGGATCTATGGAGAAGACCAAGATTAAGGAACTTCATACCTTCGAGGGTATGGGACATAAGAAGACTGACAGCGTAGAGTCTGGCGATATCTGTGCTGTTATCGGTTTGGAGAAGTTTGAGATTGGTGACACCATCTGCGACTACGACAATCCTGAAGCATTGCCTCCTATCGCTATTGATGAGCCTACCATGAGCATGCTCTTCACTATCAACGACAGCCCTTTCTTCGGTAAAGAGGGTAAATATTGTACTTCACGCCACATCCAGGAGCGTTTGGATAAGGAGTTGGAGAAGAACCTTGCGCTTCGCGTTCGTCCTTTCGAGGATTGTACTGATAAGTGGATTGTTAGCGGACGTGGTGTGCTCCACCTCTCTGTGCTTATCGAGACTATGCGTCGTGAGGGCTATGAGCTTCAGGTTGGTCAGCCACAGGTTATCTACAAGACTATCGATGGTGTGAAGTGTGAGCCTATTGAGGAACTCACAATCAATGTGCCTGAGGAGTTTGCAAGCAAGATGATTGATATGGTGACACGCCGTAAGGGTGAGATGACATCTATGGAAAGCCAGGCTGACCGTGTGAACATTGAGTTCGAGATTCCTTCACGTGGTATCATCGGTTTGCGTACTAATGTGCTTACTGCTTCACAGGGTGAGGCTATCATGGCACACCGTTTCAAAGACTATCAGCCTTACAAGGGTGAGATTCAGCGTCGTACCAATGGTTCGATGATAGCTCTCGAAACCGGTACATCATACGCTTATGCTATCGACAAGCTTCAGGATCGTGGTAAGTTCTTCATCGATCCAGGTGATGAGGTTTATGCTGGCGAGGTAGTGGGCGAGCATGTTCACGAAAACGACCTTGTAATCAACGTTACTAAGGCTAAGCAGCTTACCAACGTTCGTGCTTCTGGTTCTGACGAGAAGGCACGCGTTATACCTAAGACTGTGATGAGTCTTGAGGAATGTCTTGAGTATATCAAGGGCGACGAGCTCGTAGAGGTTACTCCAAAGAGCATGCGTATGCGCAAGATTATTCTCGACCACCTCGAGCGTAAGAGAGCAAACAAGGAATAATTCCTATACATAAGGAGGAAGTTAAATAGAACTTCCTCCTTTTTTATATATACATATTTATAT
>USQD01000019.1 GCA_900556795.1 uncultured Prevotella sp.
GACCACCGAGATCTACACTCTTTCCCTACACGACGCTCTTCCGATCTAATTTTGTAGCAGAAATCCTTTTCAAGAGGATTTGCGACTAACAAAACAAGATTATCAGAGCAGAAAGCAAGCTTATTAGAATCCTAAAAACAACATTATTCTAAAGCTGGAAGCAAGATGGTCTAACCGAAAATATAAAAGTAAAATCTTAACGTCATAATAAACAAAATGAATAACAAGCTATTTATGAAAAGTTCAGCATTGCCTGCAACTTTGTTTTGCACGGCATTGATGCTTGCCCCTCTTTGCGGAGGCGCAGGTTCTGCTAAAGCGAGTGTAGCTGTTGCTCAACAGACAGGTATCCTCAAGGGTACTGTTGTTGATGCCAATGGTGAAGCCGTTATTGGAGCTAGTGTTATCATCGAGGGACAGAAAGTTACCCAGGGTACGGTTACAGACTTTGATGGTAACTTCTCTCTCAACGTGAAGCCAGGAGCCAAGTTAAAGATCAGTTACATTGGATTCGTATCACAGACCGTGGTTGCCAAAAACGGCATGCAGGTGGTCTTGAAGGAAGAGGCTACTTCCCTCAAGGCTGTAGAAGTAGTAGCCTATGGTGTACAGAAGAAGGTGACCGTTACCGGTGCCCTCTCCAGCGTGAAGAGCGAGGACCTGGTCCGTACCCCTGTAGGTAATGTCAACAATGTGCTCGGTGGTCAGCTTTCAGGTGTAACCACCGTACAGTATTCCGGTGAACCGGGTTCTGATGCTGCGAGCGTATTTGTTCGTGGTAAGGCTTCTTTCAATGGTGCCGACCCTTTGGTTCAGGTGGATGGTGTAGAGCGAAGCATGAGCGATGTGGATCCTGAGGAAATCGAGAGCATCACCGTTTTGAAGGATGCTTCTGCCACAGCCGTATTCGGTGTGCGTGGTGCCAACGGTGTTATCCTGATTACCACCAAGCGTGGTCAGGAGGGTAAGACCAAGATCAGCGGTTCTACTTCATGGGGTATCCTGACTCCTACCAAGATGGTAGAGCAGGCAAACAGCTACGAGTATGCTACCTTCCATAATATGATGCGCCAGAATTCGCATGATAAGAAGACTGGCAAACCGTTGAGTCCTCAGTTCTCTGATGCCGTTGTCCAGAAGTTCAAGGATGGAAGTGATCCTATCCGTTTCCCTAGCACCTTGTGGGCTGAATACATCATGAAGGATGCTACCATGCAGAGTAAGCACAACCTGAACATCAGCGGTGGTACCAAGACGGCACGCTACTTCATCAATGTAGGTTACTATACTCAGGGAGGTCTGTTCAAGGAGTTTGGGCAGGATTACGACTTCGGTTATCAGTATAACAGTTTCAACTACCGTGCCAACCTCGACCTGGATGTCACCAAGACAACCACCATCTCCTTCAATCTGGCAGGTAAGGTAGATAATGCCAACAAGCCATATTCCGGACAGGGATCATCCGGTCTGATCAATGAGGCTTATCAGGCTACTCCATTCTCCAGTCCGGGTATCATCAACGGCAGATACATCGCTACTGAGACCCAGTATGAGGATTGCGGTACCGACCAGCTTCCTTTCGTGGGTGGCAGCGGCATCACCTATTTCGGCAATAATGATGTGAATGGCGGTTTTATGAAGACTACCAACAACAAGCTGCAGTTTGACCTCCAGTTGAAGCAGAAGCTCGATATGATTACCAAGGGTCTCTCTTTCAAGATGAAGGCTTCCTACAACGGTGCCTACGCTATCAATAAGAATGCATACGCCAAGAAGGCTACCTATACCCCTGTACTCCAGGACGACGGTACCTATAAATATAAGAAATATGGTAACGAAGAGCAGTTGAAGTATGAAGAGAAGACCGGTCGCAGCCGTTACTGGTATTTCGAGGCAGGTCTTAACTACAACCGTTCGTTCGGATTGAACAATGTGGGTGCCATCCTGCTCTACAATCAGGACAGTAGCTATTATCCGAGCACCTATACCAATGTGCCTCACCGCCAGGTAGGTTTGGTAGGTCGTGTTACCTACGACTGGAACAACCGCTACATGGCAGAGTTCAATGTGGGTTACAATGGTTCCGAGAACTTTGCACCAGGCAAGCGTTACGGTACCTTCCCAGCTATGTCTGTGGGTTGGGTAGTGAGCGATGAGCCATTCTTCAAGCCGTTTACCAAGGTAGTAAGCTTCCTGAAGCTCCGTGCCAGCTACGGTCTGGTAGGTAATGCCAATCTGAACGGCAATCGCTTTATGTACACCGCCGATCCTTTTGCCATCAACAATAATGGAGTTTCTACCCGCAATGGATATGGATACATCTTCGGTGTCAACAACACCACCGTATGGAAGGGAGCCTACGAGATGGCGCGCCACAATGCCGACATCACCTGGGAACACGCTTACAAGCAGGACTATGGTTTCGACATCAACTTCCTGAAGGATAAGCTCCGTGGTAACTTCGATTACTACTACGAGCACCGTACCGACATCATGATGATTGACAGCAATGTACCTACCATCATCGGTTTCAAGATGCCTTACACCAACGATGGTGAGGTGAACAGCTGGGGATGGGAAGCATCCCTGAAGTGGCAGGACAAGATAGGCAAGAACTTCAGATATTGGGCAGGTGTCAACCTCTCTTACAACCAGAATGAGCTGATCAACAATGGTGAGGCTCTGCAGCCAGAGGCTTATCAGATGGCAAAGAACCATCGTCTGGGTGCCCGCAGCATGTATCAGTTCTGGCGTTATTACGACGAGCAGACACCGGCACTCTATGAGCAGACCTTCGGCGAGAAATTCCCTACCCAGCTGGTAGAGAACATCCAGCCTGGTGATGCCGTGTATGTGGATTTGAACCACGATGGAAAGATAGACCAGAACGATATGACCCGCGACCTCGGTTATACCGATGATCCTGAGTATATGGTTGGTCTGAACCTCGGATTCAGCTACAAGGGATGGTCTGTCAATACCCAGTGGACGGGTGCCTGGAACGTAAGCCGTATGCTGGATGGTGTGTTCCGCTCACCATTCTACAACAAGACCTCTCACGAGATGGGTGGACTTCTGAAGTATGTGGTGGAGAACAGCTGGACTGCCGATAATCCATCCCAGAGTGCGAAGTATCCACGTACATCATTGGATGCCTGGGCCAACAACTACGCCACTTCTACCCTCTATGAGAAGGATGCGAAGTATCTGCGCCTGAAGACCCTGCAGATTTCCTACGATTTCAACGCTCCGTTCATGAAGCGCATGGGTATGAACCAGTTGCAGCTGGCATTCAGCGGTTACAACCTCCTTACCTTCACTCCTTATATCTGGGGTGATCCAGAGGCACGTGCTACCACTGCACCATCCTATCCATTGCAGCGTACTTACATGCTGTCTTTGAAGGTGGGCTTCTAATATATTACACATTAATATATATAAATAAGGTAAATACAATGAAACTTAACAATATATTCAGAGGAATCGTTCTTACTGCCGTTATCGGTTCTGCGGTGACGGGTTGTACAGAGCAGATCAAGTTTGGAGATTCCTTCATAGAAAAGACTCCGGGTGGCGATGTTACCATTGATACCATCTTCAATAGTGCAGAATATACCCAGCAGTTCTTGACCAGTATTTATATGAACCAGTACTACGGTCTGCCTTTCAAGGCGGGTGACGGCAACTCCCACAGTTACTTCAGTGGTCAGATTGAGGCGATGTCAGACTGCTGGCACAATCCTACAGCGTCAGTTGCTATGTATAATCTGGTGTATCTTGACTACATGACAGCAGCCAGCAGCAATTCCATCTATGGTTTTGACAAGGAGAATATCTGGGAGATGGTGCATGCCTGCTACCTCCTGATGGAGAATATCGGCCGTGTGCCTGATATGGATGAGGCTACCAAGAAGCAGTATGTGGCTGAGGCGAAGTGCCTGATTGCATCTTCCTACTTCAACCTCTTCCGCATGTACGGCGGTCTGCCTCTGGTTACTCACTCATACGATGTAAACGGAGATAAGCTGGATGCGCCACGTGCTTCGGTAGAGAAGACACTCAATTTCATTCTCAAGCTTTATGATGAGGCTATCAATTCCGGAGCCCTTCCTTTTGCTTATTCTGATGATGATGTCACTACCCTGAAGGCACACTGGACCAAGGCGGCTGCCATGGCGATGAAGTGCCGTGTACTGCAGTTTGCTGCTTCTCCATTGTTCAACGACGACCAGCCATATTACAGCGGCAAGTATTCCATGGAGAATGCGAGTCAGGACAGTCTGGCTTGGATGGGTGGCAAGAAGCCTGAGTTGTGGCAGCAGTGCAAGAAGGCATGTGAAGACTTCTTCAATGAGAATGCCAACAACGGCAATCCTTACCATCTTGTAGAGCCTACAGCCCAGACTACTGAGGCTTATCGCTTTGCCTATCGCTTTGCGTATATCAGCCAGGCTAGTCCGGAGGTCATCTTCGAGACCCGTGTTACCGACAACAACCACAACTCCAAGTATTGCTGGGCGGCACGTCAGTATATGCGTACCCTCGACCGCCAGGCTTATTGCCCTACCCAGGAGTTCGTAGAGATGTTCCCTTGGGCTGATGGCAAGCCATTCAACTGGGAGGAGACCGAGAAGGCTGGCGAATTGGACCACATGTTCATCAAGGGTGACAGAAAGATAGGAAAGCAGGAACTGCAGAACGTGAAATATACCCGCGACCCTCGTCTTTATGAAACTGTAAGTGTGAACGGACAGCGCGACAAGGTGAACGTGGGCGACGGTAAGTCAACCGGTCAGAATGTAGAGTTGTATGTGGGTGGTACCAATGCCGGTACAGGTCCAGACAATTGTGTGGGCGCTTTTGCTACAGGCTATTTCCACAACAAGTACATTGCCGACGGAATCACCGGTTCTGCCTACGAGCGCGAGAAGCCACACTGGGTAGAGATACGTCTTTCCGACCTCTATCTCATCTATGCCGAGGCTCTGCTTCAGGCTGACGGCAACAATGCGAAGGCTTTGGAATACATCGACAAGATCCGTGCCCGTGTAGGTTTGAAGGGACTTGCGGAATGCAACCCATCAGAGAATCTTACCACCAACAAGGATAATCTCCTGGAAGAGTTGCTGCGCGAGCGTGCCTGCGAGCTGGGATTCGAGAACACCCGCTTCTTCGATATGAAGCGCTATAAGAGAGCCGACCTCTTCAGCCGCACCCTCCATCGTCTGGTCATCTACCGTCAGGTGAAGGATGATGCTACGGGCGAATGGAAGACCTCTACCAACAAATGGTATAATGGCGACAGAACCAACAAGAAGCTGAATAAGAACAATGATGCCTGGTATGAGCCATCTCATTTTGAGTATAAGCGCCTGCCTATCACCACGGGCGCCCGTGCATGGTGGAATGGATTCGATGTAAAATGGTACCTATTCCCATTCCCGCAGACCGAGGTATTGAAGGGTTATCTCGTTCAGAACCCAGGCTGGTAATCCCGCCGGAGGTTATCTCTAGAGTAAAGGTTACTTGATTAAAGTTACAGATTAAAAAAGTAAATTCGATGAAAAATAATAAGAATGCTGTACTGATGGCGATGGCTCTCCTGAGCCTGCCAGCTTCAGCACAAGTCAAAATAGATTCCATTGCTCCTCATCGCTATGCGGCTCAGAGCATCGATGTGGGTGCCAATGTGAACTTCTCCCGCGAGCAGTCAACTTCAGCAGTGTCTGTCATCACCAGCGAGAGTACCAACAAGCGCAGCGCCAAGAATATCGGCAACTCTATCCTGGGACAGGGTTCCGGCTTGATTTCGCTGCAGAATTCCGGCAACTATGCCGGCATCAATCCTACCTTCTACATCCGCGGCATGCAGAGTCTGGATGGCAACACCCCTCTCTTCGTGGTAGATGGTATCGAGCGTGATATCCAGTATATCTCTGCCGAGGAAGTAGAGAGCGTATCCGTATTGAAGGATGCTGCTGCCACCGCACTCTATGGCTACAAGGGTGCCAACGGCGTGGTGCTCATCACTACCAAGCGCGGTAAGTTCAATTCCAAGGAAATCAAGGTGAATCTGGACCATGCCATCAATTTCATGGCTTACAAGCCTAAGTTCGTGGATGCACAGACCTATGCCAAGGCGATGAACGAGGCTTATGCAAACGATGGCTTTGAGAACCCTAGATATACCCAGGAAGAGGTGGATGCCTTCGGATCAGGCAAATATCCTTATCTCTATCCTAACGTTAACTGGGTGGATGAAACCTTCCGCAACCACAGCGTTACCAATATGCTCAACGCTTCGTTTACGGGCGGTGGCGAGAAGTTCAAGTACTATGCCTTGCTCGACCTGCAGTATGACAATGGTTTCGTGAAGAATCCGGATACCCATGAGGGATATTCTACCAATAATAAATATGTGAAGGGTAACCTGCGCATGAATATGGATATGATTCTCTCGAAGAATACTACCATGAAGGTGAACCTCCTGGGTGTGCTCGCCGAGTCGAATGCTCCGGGCAATTCTGCCAAGTTGTGGGATATGGTCTATAGCCTGCCTTCTGCTGCCTTCGCCGTGAAGGGCGAGGATGGAAAGTGGGGTGGTAACTCTACCTGGGCTGGTACCGTTAACCCTGTGGCTCAATCGCAGGATGCCGGTTACTCCAGAAATCACAACCGTGGTATCTATACCGACCTCACTATCCGTCAGGAGCTCCCTGCGGTATTGAAGGGACTGGCTGTTCAGGGCCGCATCGCTTACGACCATTTCTCCAACATCTACGAGGATTACAGCAAGACATACGTATATGGAAGTCCTACGGTAGCCGACTGGCTGGATGGCGAACCACAGTTGGGCAAGGCATTCACGGGTGGATCTGAGAGCGATCTCGGTGCCTCTATCTCCACCAACAGCTTCACCCGCCGTTTCCATGCCGATGCCAGTGCCGACTATCAGAATACCTTCGGCGCCCACAGCATCTACAGCCAGTTGAAGTACGATTACGAGTTCAGCGATGAGTTTGCCATCAACAGTACGCTCTATCGCCAGAACATCAGCTGGTACACCCACTATGGTCTGCTCGACCGTTACTTCCTCGACCTTGCCCTGGTAGAATCCGGTTCCAACCGTCTGGCTCCTGGCAGCAAGTGGGCATTGTCGCCTACGGTATCAGCAGCCTGGGTACTCTCCAAGGAGAACTTCATGAAGAATCTCAACTGGGTAGATTTCCTCAAGCTCCGTGCATCCTACGGCATTATTCAGACCGATAATCTGCCTGAGAGCGGATGGATGTACTATATGCAGCAGTATCAGACTACCGGTGGTTCCTATCCGTTCAACAGCGGTTTTCAGAGCGATTTCGGCCGTACCTATCTTGATGCCATTGCCACTTCCGGTCTGACCCATGAGAAGGCAGCCAAGTTCAATGCCGGTGTAGATGCCACCCTCTTCGGTGGTCTCGATTTCAGCTTCGATGGTTTCTACCAGCGCCGTTCCAACATCTGGGTATCTACCGCAGGTAAGTATTCTTCAGAGCTGGGTGTGGATGCTCCATACGAGGGCGATGGTATCGTGGACAGCTGGGGTTGGGAGGCAAGTCTCGACTACAACAAGCAGATTGGCGACGTGAAGTTCAACATCGGTGCCAACATCGATTACTATCGCAGCCAGATCAAGGAGCAGGATGAGGCTCCTAAGCTCTATCCTAATCTGGTAAGCACCGGCCATCGCGTAAGCCAGCTCTTCGGCTACAAGGCTATCGGCTTCTTCAAGGACCAGGCAGACATCGATGCTTCCAAGCCACAGCTTCTGGGCAGCACTCCTCGTCCGGGCGATATCAAGTATGAGGATGTGAACGGTGACGGACAGATTGATACCAACGACAAGACTGCCATCGGATATTCTACCGTGGCTCCAGAAATCTACTACAATATCCATTTGGGAGTAGAGTGGAAGGGACTGGGCGTAGATGCGATGTTCCAGGGCACAGGCCGTTATAGCGGCGTGCTTTCTACCAAGAGTATGTACAAGCCGCTGGTGGGCAACACCACCATCTCTCAATACTACTACGACAACCGCTGGACTCCTGAGACAGCCGGCACAGCCAAGTTCCCGGCGCTGAGCTCAACCAGCAATGCCAACAACTACAATACAAACACCCTCTGGATGTTTGACCGCTCATTCTTCAAGCTTCGCAACATCGAGGTTTATTACAACTTCCCTAAGGCGTTGCTCGCCAAGACCAAGCTCCTGAATGCAGCCAAGTTGTATGTACGTGGTGTTGATTTGTTTAGCTTCGACCATCTCGATGAGTCAGATCCTGAGGTATTCGGTGCAACCAATCCTCTGAATCGCAGCATCGTGGCTGGTTTGTCAGTAACATTCTAATTATCTTAAAGTAGAACAATAATGAAAACAAATAAATTAGTATATGGTCTGTTCGGACTCTTGGCGCTGGTATCTTGCAGCGATAAGATGGATTACAGCGAGACGGTAGTCAAGGATAAGGATTATGTGATTCAGACCTTTGAGAAGGTGGGTGGTTTCATGACCGATATCTACAATTATGCAGACTATGATTATGGTCAGAACTTTGGTGGAGGCATGCTTGCCTCTGCCACCGACGAGAGTGTTTACTCCGTGAGCGGTACCAGCATCGAGACCTTCTATAACGGCAGCTGGAGCTCATCCAACGCCCAGGGTTCGCTCTGGAGCAATATGTATAAGGGCATCAAGACCTGCAATGTAGTGTTGAAGGATTTCCAGGACTTGAAGTTCGAGGATTTCGAGCTCAATGCCGACTATCAGCAGCAGATGTTCCGTTACGAGAACTATAAGTGGGAGGCCCGCTTCTGGCGTGCTTACTTCTATTTCAATCTCGTTCGCCAGTATGGTGGTGTGCCTGTCATCGACCCTGAGATGGCGGCAGCTGATGTCAACAATCAGCCTCGCAAGTCATCTGATGAGGTGTTCCAGTACATCTTCGATGAATGTGATGCCGTGAAGGACAGCATCATCAAGGATTACTCTGACCTGGGAAGCATGGCATTGAGTACTGCCGAGGATGGACGTGCCAACAACCTGACCGTTCTTGCTCTCAAGGCTCGTGCAGCGCTCTATTGGGCAAGTCCGCTCTTCAACCCTTCAGGTGATAAGGAGCGTTACCACAAGGCTGCTCTCTATACCAAGGAATTGCTGGATGCCTGCCAGGCAAGGGGCATGAAGCTCGCTGCCAAGTATGCTGATCTCTGGTCAACCAATAATTACAAGGATGCCGACAAGAAGTGTGAGATTATCTTTGGTCGCCGTATCTATGGTACCAAGATTTCTTCTACCGATCCATCTGATAATATGGTAGAAAGCTACAACTATCCATTCGGTATCGATATGGCAAAGGCTAGTTATTCAGCAACAGGTAGAAACTGCCCATCCCAGAACCTGGTGGATGCCTACGAGATGAAGGCTACGGGTAAGGGTATCAATGAGGCTGGCAGCGGCTATGATGAGCAGAATCCTTACGCTGGCCGTGACCCTCGTTTTGAGCTGACCATCGCCAAGAATGGTGATCTGTGGCCTACTGCAGCCCGATATAACAAGGCTAAGCTGCAGACCTATTATGGCGGCGTGAATGCCGAGCCATTGGTGGGTGCTACTCCTACGGGTTACTATTTGAAGAAGCTGCTCCATGGAGATGTCGACCTTACTTCAAAGACCAAGAAGCAGGGCGACTATCATACTTGGGTTACCTATCGTCTGGGTGAGTTCTATCTCAACTATGCTGAGGCGGTATTCAAGTATCTGGGCAGCGCCACTGCTACGAGTGCCGATCTCCCTATGTCGGCAGATGAGGCTGTGGACAAGATTCGCCAGCGTGCCGGAATGCCTGATTTCCCTACTTCGTTGAGCAATGAGGAGTGGTGGAGCAAGTATCAGAACGAGCGCATGGTAGAGCTTGCCTTCGAGGGTCATCGCTTCTGGGATGTACGTCGCTGGAAGGAGGCTGACAAGTTCTTCAAGAACATTCAGGAGATGAAGATTACCAGGAACGATGATGGTTCCTTCACCTATACCCGTGAAACCGTACAGCGCCAGTGGGATGACAAGATGTATCTCTTCCCGATCCCTAACGACGTGATGCTGAAGCACGAAAAATATGGACAGAAGTGGGAGCAGAATCCTGGCTGGTAATAGGATGATTATAAGAATAAAAAAAACTCGTTGGTAAAGAAGCCAACGAGTTTTTTTTGTAATCTATTTGGCAGGCAATCTTTACTTGCCATACTTGCTAGGCGCTATTCCATACTTGTTCTTGAAGCACTTATAGAAATAGGTGGAATCGGAGAAACCAACCTTTTCGCTAATCTCGCTTACGGTGTATTCGCCTTCCAGCAGGAGCTTGGCGGCAATGCGCAGACGCTCGTTCTGGATATAAATGTTTGGCGAAACACCCATGATGCTCTTCGTGCGGTTATATACCGTGGTTCTGCCCAGACAGAGCAGATCGGCAAGGTGGTCTACATTGAAGTTGTTGTCGCTGATATGCTGTGCCACGATTGCCTCCAGCTTGTCCTTGAACTTCTTATCGAGGGTTGACATCAGGAGGGTTGGCTCATTCTTCTTGAGCTCCTTTACAGGCTTGATCAGGATGGCTTCTCCGCCTGACGTCTGCTCTGGGTTCTCTTGCGGAGCATTCTCCTGCAGGGGCTTTTCCAGAAGCTTCGCCTTCTCTTCAGCCTGCTGCTTCGCCTTCAGGTCCATAGCCACAAACTGCAGGGTTCGGGCGATGAGGAGCTTGAAGTTGCAAGGCTTCACCATATAGTCATCTACGAAGTTCTTGTATGCCTTCAGTATATGGCTGGTATCATCAAAGGCGGTCAGCATGATGACTGGGATGTTCTGCGTCTCAGGATCAGCCTTCATGTTGCTTACAATCTCGTAACCGCTCATCTCCGGCAACTGGATGTCGCTGATGAGCAGGGCTGGCTTAATCTTTCGGATGTTCTCGTAACCCGTCTTTCCGTTCATGAATGTTTCTACATGGAAATAGACAGACAACTCCGATTTAATCTGCTCCAGCATGTCCGGATCGTCTTCTATCACCATCACGGTAACGTTGTTGATGGCTTTCGGAGTCATCTCCTTCACTATCATGTCTATCTCGTCCTTGTCGATGCTGTGGTCGTCCAGCGCCTTCTTCTCGATGATATCCTCCGGCTGATACCTGCCGGCATCGTCTGGCAGGGCAAGGCAGAATTGACTGCCTCCTAGATTCTGGGAACGCACATAGGTGAGCGAACCCTTGTGGATTTCTGCCATCTGATGCGCCGTATAGAGACCGATACCCATACCGCCCTTGGAAGCATAGCCGTGCATGAATGGCTTGAAGAGATCAGCCTCTCTTTCCGGCTTGATGCCCGGACCGTTATCTTCTACCGAGAAGGATACGGTGTTGTCCTCCAGATAGAGTCTTACGCTGATGATGCCCTTGTCTGGGGTATATTTCACGGCGTTGCTCAGCAGGTTATAGACGATGGTTTCCACCTTTTCCTGGTCGAAGAGCATCTCATGCCTGCTGGTCCACGGAGTGAAACTCATGCTGACGTCCTTCTGTTTGGCTATGGTATAGAAATCATTGTAGATGCTTCGCACGAAACCGATGATTTCGCCCTTTTCCACATTCAGCTTCATATTGCCCGTATTGATCTTGCGGAACTCCATCAGCTGGTTGATGAGTCGCTGCAGTCGCCTGGTACCCCTGTTGAGGGTATAGATGGTGTTCTTGGAAGCATAGCCTTCTCCCTTGGTCATCATCTTCTCCACGGCACTCTGGATGATGGCGAGCGGGGTGCGGAATTCATGAGAGATATGGGTGAAGAAGTTGATTCGGAAGTCAGACATCTGTTTCTCCAAAGCAATCTGCTGGTTCAGTTCGAAGTTTCTTCTCCATGAACGGTAGTAGAGCACTCCGGCTCCGCAGATGATGAGCAGATAGATGCACCACGCCCATACCGTATTGTACCAAGGCTGGCAGATGGTGATATGGAGCAGGGTTTCCTCGCTCCACTGGTTGCTGCCTATACGGGTACGGATATGCAGGGTGTAGCTGCCTGGGTTCAGGTCGCTGAACTCGGCATGGTTGATGCTGGTCATCGGGCGCCAGGTCTTGTCTATTCCCTCCAGATAGTACTGGTATATCGCATTCTGGATGTGCGGATAATCGAAGTTGGAGAAGTGGATGTTGAGCGAATTCTTGTCGTGTGGCAGGCTGATTTCCCGTGTATAGTTCAGCGCCTTGGTCAGGAATTGCTCGTTTTCTGCTTCGTATATCGAGATGCCGTTGATGGTGAGGTCGGTGATGACTGCCTTCATGTGGGCTGGCGGCATGCTGATGGTGCGGGATGGCTGGATGAAGATCATGCCGTCGGATACTCCGAATACCAGTCTGCCATCCTTCAGCCTGGTGGCGCAGTTCTCCGTAAAGTTGTTGCTGAAGATGGTGCGTCCTATCTGGAACGAGCGGATATCGTTGGTCTTGGCGTTGAGACGGGAGATTCCTTCCTCTGTACCAATCCAGATATTGCCGTAGTTGTCCTCCTCCAGCGAGCGGGTATTGTTGTCGGTGAGTCCCTTGCTGGTATCAAACAGTTCGTACTCCAGTTTCCCGGTCTTCTCGTCGTAGCTGCATTTCAGAACGCCTCCGGTTGCTGCAAACCACAGTTTTCCGTCGTGTGCCTCGATGCCGCAATTGATTTCGCTTACGGGCAGCTTTCCGTTTTCGTCGCTGAAGCGGAGGAACTTCTGGGCTGTAATCTTCCTCTCAGCGGTATTCACCATGGTGATACCGTTGTTGCTGCATACCCAGAGTCTGCCCTTGCGGTCCAGGATCAGGTCGTGGATCTGTGCTTCCTTTCCGTCAGCATTCAGAAACTGTTCGAACTTCCGTGGCTGCTGCCCCGTTGTCTGTGGGGTGATGAGCAGACCTTCTCCCCAGGTGGCTATCCAGGCTCTTCCTTGCCTGTCGAAGATGGTCTTGTAGAAGGATGCGCCCGGAGCATAGTGGTCCTTCTCATGTTTGGAATATCTCACATTGTCAATGTAGATGCCGTCGCCCTTGGTGGCTATCCATTTCCTGCCCTGCGGGTCGATGGCATAATCGTAGACGCAGGCATCGGTCTGCCTTTCCAACGTTCGCTGTTGGGTCCTGGCATCATAGATATAAGTCCTGTTGGCACGGGTGCTGACGGCGAGTTTGTCATTGCCTATGTTGCTGATGTGTCGCACGTAGTTGCTCCATTCCCGGTTGGTATTTGGTTCAATCTTGACATGCTCTGTGTTGAGATCCTTCAGTTCACGGCAGCAATATACGCCATCTCCGGTACAGATCCAGATGCATCCGCTGCGGTCGATGAATACGTTCAGCAGGAAGTCGGAATGGAAGAGCGGGTCCTTGTCTGCTGCAGAGAAGTGCTGGAGTTCATCTTCCTTCGGGTTGTAGATGAAGAGTCCGTTGCCATAAGATACGATGTATACATTTCCGTGGGCGTCTTCGGCAGCCACGAAGTTCTTGTCTCTACCGTTGATGTAAGCCTTGTCGTCCAGCAGATGGAATTTCCTGAAGAGGTTTCCCTTCTTGCTGAACAGGTAGGCGTTTCCCTTCTTGTCATAAAGAAACTCATAGGATTTGAGAAAGGTTTTCGACATGGCATTCGGTATCTGGATGGCTGGCTTGTGGAAGATGCCGGTCTTCAGGTTCATGGCGAAAGTTTCTTCCTGGGTAAAGATATACCATTCTCCCTGACAGAAGAAGGAGGCGCGCGATTTCCCCACATATCCCACCATGGATGGAAGATGGGATTTCCTGACGGGCTTGCCCGAGTTGTCATAAAGAAAGGCATCGCCCTTGTCGGTCAGCACGGCGATATGATTGCCGTCTGTGGTCAGGGTGATGATGTGTTGGTTCTTGAGCATCAGATGGCTCTTGCCGTCAGGGGTGATGCGGTTGAGTCCTTTATCGGATGCTATCCAGATATTGTGTTTGAAATCTTCCTGCATCTGTAGCTGATGGTCGCCTATCAGCTTGCCGTTCTTTGTAGTATAGTCTGTGGCGTGAAACTTCCCGTTGCTATAGGTCAGGTATCTGGCTCCGAAATCCCCGGAAAAGAGCCACATGCCATTCTGACTCTTGAATCGGTTTTTCAAGAGCGTAGCATTCTCCTTATCGAAATAATCGGAAAAATGAGCAGTTTCCAGGTCGAAGCAGCAGAGGATATTAGATGGATTGTAGCCCCAGATGAGTCCGTGTTTCTCGTCGTTGATGAGCTGGGAGATGGAGTGGTGGGTCTTTTGTCCGGAGTTCTTGCTGAGATTGGTGAAGTTGATAAACTGATAGCCATCATATCGGCTCATACCGTTCGGGGTACCGAGCCAGATAAACCCATTTCTATCCTGGATGATGTCGTTCACCGTATTGCACGACAGGCCGTCCTTAGCCGAGAGTCGTTTCCCGTCCAGTTTGATGCTGCCGGATGCCTGTAGAGGCATCAGCCAAAAACAGATGAATCCTACTATATATAATAAGGTGTAGAATATCTTTTTCTTTCTTTTCATTTGATAGGTTATTTGCTTTTTTTGCAAAAATACG
>USQD01000020.1 GCA_900556795.1 uncultured Prevotella sp.
GATAAATTATTACCTTTGCCGCCAAATGAGAGGAAGATTAACGCTAAAGATGCGTGATGAGTTACGAATAATAATTTCAAATAACATAAATTTTAAAAGTCGAGAGTATGAGAAAAGTTTTACTTTTTGCGACAGCATTGTGCCTTTCTTCTGTAGCAATGGCGCAGACATCTATTCAGTCGGCTCTTAATGCCCAGAAAGGTGAGAATACCTTCAAGGTTGAGAGCAGTGAGGCTAAGAACACTTATTGGAAGTTTACAGCAGACAAGAACTATCTTGCCAAGGTTACTCCATTGGCTGGATCAAGCAATGTTCCTACTGTATTTACATCGGTAGAAGGAACAGATTCGCTCACCCTGGGTGGTGCGGGCTTGAAGTATCCTTCTAAAGCGTATGCCTTGGAAAAGGGTAAGACCTACTATTTCGTCATGAACATGACAGGTGAGTCTGGTTTCAACCTTGATTTGTCAGAGATGGCTTCTTATGGCAAGGGTCTCTCTCAGGAGGATCCTGTAGAGTTGAAGGTTGGTGAGGAGTTGTTCTTGGGTGACCCGCTGGGTGCTCAGTATGCGAACACTACTGCCTATGTTACCTATACTGCAGAGAAGACAGCTCAGCTTCAGTTCTCTTTCTCAAGCTACCTTTCAGGTGCCACAGTAAATGGTAACTACACTTCTGTACAATATGATCAGGCAACAGGCGGATATGTGCTGAAAGTGAGCGTAGAGAAGGGTAAGACTTATACCATCGCACTGAATCTTCAGGGTAGTGTCGTTGCAAACTCTAAGCTCGTAGAGGTGAAGGCTGGTTCTCTTGAGATGCCATTCGCCTTGAACGAGGGTGAGAACAAGGTGCCTGCCGAGATGGGCGACTACTACTTTACTTATACTCCTACCAAGACGGGTTATCTGAACATCTCCAGCGATGCTGCGCTGGCTGGCGGTCAGGTAAAGGTATATTCCAGCTTGAACAATATCACCTATCAGGAGGTAGCGGCTTCTTCTGGGCCTGGTACCTATAATGTTCGCGTTGAGATTCCTTATACAGGTTCTACCTATTATATCGTAGTGAACAAGTTGCAGGATTCTGCTACCGAGGATGTAATCAAGGCAGAAATGCAGGCCTACCAGCCAGGTGAGACTGTGAATACAGCCTTCGATTTGACTGAACTCCCTGTAGAGAAGACTTTGCCTAGTGCCAAGGGTACCTATTATTATAAGCTCACGGTTCCTGCCAACACTGAGAAGTTTGTTACGGTTGAGACTGATGCCAATCTCGATGCAGCTACTTCTATCATCTTCTACAACCAGCAGAATGGCGAGTATGGTGCTGCTACAGTAAAGGATGGCTTGCTGAAGACTTACGTTGGTGGCCAGTCTTACGATATTACTTACATCCTGAAGGTTACAGCCAATGAGGATAATCCATTGGCATTCACGGTTTCATACCTGGATGTAGAGATGGGCTCTCTTGTAACAAACCCAGCTGAAGCTGTGGAGGGTGACAACGAGATCACCGTAGAGGGCACAGAATACTTCAAATATACAGCTACCAAGAATGGCAAGCTCAATGTGGAGGTTGATCCAGGTGCTACCGTCAGCTTCCCTAAAGGTACAGGCCAGTGGGATGGTGAATACACAGCCATCAACAAGGGTACCGACTTCTTTATCGAGGCTACTGCCGGAACCACTTATCTGATTAAGGTATCTGGTGCAACCAAGGGTACAACCATGATTCTGGAAGAGAAGGAGTTCTCTGCCGGTGAGTCTCGCACCAACCCTATCGTCATGGAGGATGAAGAATATACATTCACCAAGGCAGGTGCTGCTGACCTCTGGTTGCAGTATAACGTAACTGAGGATGGTGTTCTCGACTTCGCCTGCGACCAAGGCTATAATGGTGGCAGCGACCGCATCGAAATCTTCAAGAATGAGGAGCCATACGGAACTACCATGATGGGTACTGAGAACTTTGGTGGTGTTTCAGTCACCATATATAAGGGTAAGGTTATCGTTAGCAAGGGCGATAAGCTCTATATCCACTGCGTTATCGCAGGTAAGGTTACCGGTAGCAAGATCATGCTCACCAAGCATGAGGCTGAGCCAGGTGAAACTGTAACCAATCCATTGGTTATCACCAAGGGTAAGACCGTAACAATTACAGGTGCTTCCCGCAGTACTCCTGTATGGATGAAGGCTTCACTCCCTGCTGGTACAACCACCTTCCGTCTGAGCGGTTACTTGATGACTGACCTCTATAACAGTCTGGAGGATGCCAAGAATGGTGCCAATGCCGAGGAGGTAAGAGCCAATTACGTACAGCTGCCTGATGGCTCTTACGTTTATGAGTTTACCAAGGAGATGGCAGCAGCTGGTGATGTTTACTTCCAGTTTGTTGATTCATACGGTCCTACCGATTTCACATGGATGGATAACGATGCAACTGGCATCTGGAACATCGAGGCAGCTGGCGACAGCAAGGTATCTATCTTCAAGATGGACGGTACCCAGGTGAACCAGATTTCCGGCAATGGTGTATATATCATCAAGTCGAACGGTAAGACCAAGAAGGTTGTTATCAAGAAGTAATGGGTCTTATAAGTAATGGGTCTTAGCATGATGATGCATATATAATATAAAAAGGTGCAAGTGGGGTGCAAAAACTCTGCCTGCGCCCTTTTTCGTCAAAATGTCGCTTGCTTTAGGCCTGTTGTTACTACAGAAAAATAGAAAAGAATTAAGCATTATATTATTTACACATTAAAAAGCGAGAAAACTATGAGAGGTCTCAAAAGACTGCTTTTGGCTTCCGTCTTGTGTGCGGGATATACCCAGGCCACTTGGGCTATCAAGGCATATCCCCATCCAATCACGATGCGGCAGCCTGACGGCACCACCTTGTTGGTAAGAATACAAGGTGATGAGAATTTCCACTTCGTTACCACCACGGATGGATTTCTCCTGAACAAAGACAAGAAGGGTTATTTCTGTTACGTGGATTACGACAAGAAAACCCAGAAGAAAGTGATGACCAAGCAGAGAGCACACAATGTGGATGTGCGCTCCGACAAGGAGAAGAAACTCCTGGAGTCACTGACCAGTGCGAAAGATGCCACTGCCGACATCTTGAGCAGAACCCCTATCATGAAGAAGGCGCCTAACAAGTTCCTGAGCCGCCGCATCGTTGCTCCACGCAAGTATGCTGCCGAAACAAGAACCGGTGAGGCTACTGTCAAGGAATCGCAGTATCTGGTGGTCCTGGTTAACTTCCAGGATAGCGTATTGCGCCACACCCAGCAGGACTTCGACCACTGGCTGAACCAGCCTGGCTACAGCGAGAACGGCGGTACGGGTAGCGTGAAGGATTACTACCGTGACAATTCCATGGGTCAGTTTATCCCTAACTTCAAGGTAGTGGGTCCATACACCCTTTCCAAGCCAACAGCCTACTATGGTGGCAACAGCAGCAGTACCAGCGGTACTGATACCAACCCACGCGACATGGTGAAGGAGGCTGTGGAACTCGCCAAGAAGAACAATCCTGATATGGATTTCCGCCAGTTTGATAACGATGGCGATGGCATCATGGACAACTGCTACGTAATCTATGCCGGTTACAGCGAGGCAAGTACAGCCAATGGCGATGACATCTGGCCACACAGCTGGTATCTGGATGACAACACCACCATCGACGGCGTGCAGATTCACGACTATTCCTGCTCTGCCGAGCTGGTAGGTATGCCAGGTGCTCCTGTAGTTCCATCTATGGACGGTATCGGAACCTTCACCCATGAGTTCGGTCATGTGCTGGGTCTCAAGGATATGTACGACACCGATGATACCAGCAATGGTAAGGGTATCGATCCGGGTGCCTACAGCCTTTATGCTTCAGGCAGTTACAACAACGATAGCCGCACTCCTCCTTGCCTGATGGCATTCGAGCGTATGCAGATGGGCTGGATGAAGGAAGGCGAGGACATCGTAGAGGTGAAGAACCCTGAGGATGTTACCCTGACTTCTATCGCCGACAATAAGGCGCGTTTCATCAACTGCCAGCCAGACCGTACTCCTGGTACAGGTATGGAGTGGTTCATCCTGGAAAACCGCCAGCAGACGGGTTGGGACAAGTATATCCCGGGTCATGGTCTGCTCATCACTCATTACGACTATACCGATGAGATGAAGAAAGACTGGTGGGATATCAACGGACCAAACAACAGCGCCAAGCATCGCTGCATGTATATCGTGCCAGCCGACGGCATCGACAACGAGGTGACCCGTAGCGGCGATACCTATCCGGGTAAATCTGCCAATACATCTTTCACCGACACCACCACCCCTAGTTCCCTGAATTGGGAAAAGGAGCCGGTTAACGTGCCTATCACCAATATCATGGAGCAGGACGGCAACGTGATGTTCCAGGTTAATGGCGGTACCAGCAAGTGGAACTTCATCAAGACACTTGTGCCAGAGAAGATTTACGATACACAGGCAACCTTCAAGGCAAACGTCGAGAGCAACAAGGTAGATGTGGATGAGGTAGGCTTCTGCTGGAAGGAAGGCGCTTCTGCCGACCCAACCCTCACCGATGGTGTGAGCGCAGCAGGCAAGGTAGAGAATATCAAGAATGCTTCTTTCACAGCCAAGGGCCTGCAGCCAGGAACCACCTACAGCGTACGCTCTTACATGAAGATGAGCGATGGCAGCATGGTATATGGTTCACCGGTTCCATTCACCACCGAGTGGGCATACGCCAACGTAACCCTGGATACTCCATTCTACGGTAACTTCCTGAGCTGGACAGACGGCAACCCTGACGGATGGCAGATTATCGACCACAATGGCGATGGTACCACCTGGTATCAGGACGAGGGTGCCCAGGCTGTTCACTATTCTCTGAACTACTGGAACGATGCAGATGATTATCTCATCAGCCGTCGCCGTTTCCACGTGCCAGAGAAGGGCGTGCTGTTCTTCACCCGTGGTGTGACAGAGGAGAATGGTGTGGAAGACCTGGAGGTATTGGTTTCTACCAAGACCAACGATCTGAACAATTTCCACCTCGTAAAGCGTTTCTCTTTTGCCGATTACTTCGGTGCTCAGCATGCTGAGGAGGTAGATTTGAGCCAGTTTGCAGGAAAGGATATCTATATTGCCTTCCGTGTCTGCTCAGAGAGAATGCAGAACGACCTCTGGTTGTGGAACGTGATGGTAACCCAGAAGCTCGATACGCCTAAGGACGTGAAGCTGGAGAGAACCAGTGAGAGCGTGCTTACTGCATCATGGAGCCCTGTGGAAGGTGCTGATAATTACTATCTCTGCCTGAGTAGAGAGACCAATAAGACCAACTCGCAGACCGTGTTCACCCCTATGGATTTCTATCAGAATGTAGAGGGTGATGTAGTTCTGGGCACAGGTTCTATCCAGTTCCGCAGCAATGGTTCTGTTACCCTGAAGGATTGTCCTGACGGTATCAAGGACTGCAAGTTCATCGTCACCGCATCCGGTCCGCTCGGTTCTTCTGAGTTGAGCATCGAGGGTACTGAGGATGGCAAGACATGGAATGCCGTGGGTTCCAAGATTACCCTGAAGGAATATGATTCAGAAGGTCAGGAAGAGGATTACTCTACCTATCTGGAGAACAAGAAGTACAGACAGCTGCGCTTCAAGTTCAAGAATGGCGGTAGAAATGCCCGCATCAAGTATCTCACACTTACCTACAATGATGGCAAGGTATACGAGGAGTTGGCAGCCGGTTCTGTAGGAAATGCCACCGCGATTCCTATTACCAACAAGGAAGACGGCGAGTATGATGAGGGCAAGTACCGTGTTTGGGTAGCTTCAGGTAAGGGCAACCTTTACTACGATGAGTCTGCACCTGTTTACTACCAGGCAAATACCTCTACAGGCATCCACGATGTCATCGAGGGTACTGGCTTCGGCATCAGCGTGAACGGTGGCAATATCCAGGTAGATGGCATCAAGGCAGGCTACACCGTGACCTGTACATCTGCTGCCGGCGTTCAGCTCTATACCGCTGAGGCACGCTCTGGCAGTCTGAACTTCCAGGTTCCTGCAGGCACTGGCATGGCTATCATCAGCGTAAGCGGCGAGGGCAAGACCCATCGCAGCAAGATTATCATCAAGTAATAAACAATAGCTAATAGCATCAAATAGAACATTTATGAAACATTATAAATATTCTGCCATCTTGTTGGCGGCAATGACCTGCGGAGCTGTATGGGCTTCGGTAGATGCGCTGACTGATGGAAAGAAGGGTGAAGGCGAAAAGGTGAAGCCATCGGAGAATTTCGTGGCTCAGTCTCGCAAGGCACCTGTCGTTCGCTATACCAAGATGAAGGTGGAAGGCAATGCCGAAGGCGTGCCTTACGGACTCCAGCTGATGGGTGTGAGCGACAAGACGGTGAAGTTGAGCTGGATTTCACCAGAAAAGACCGATGGCTACTTCGATGATTTCGAGAATCATCAGGACTTCGCCATCAATTCAGCCGGTAACGTGGGCTGGTCGTATATCGACGCCGATAATAACAATACCTATACCTGGCAGGCTTGTACCTTCCCAACTCAGGGTCAGAAGATGGCTTTCGTGGTCATGAACCCTTGGGAAACCTCTCCTGCGGTGAACGAGAATCCAAATTACCAGCCTTATTCTGGCAAGAAGATGCTGGTGGATTTCAGTTCTAACGACGATAAGAACAACGACTACATCATCTCGCCAGAATTGAACTTCGACCGGGACTTCCAGTTTAGCTTCATGGCTCGCAGTTACAAGATCGAGGGCGACAACTTTGCCGCTGAGCGTGTTCGCGTAGGTTATTCTACCACCGGCAAACGTCCTTCCGACTTCAAGTATGTGAACGAAGGTCCATACGTGGAACTGCCTGCGGCTTGGACACTCGTGAAGTATAACATTCCTAAGGAGGCGAAGTATGTAACCATCAACTGCGTTTCTGAGAGTGGATTCATGATGATGCTCGACGACATCTTCGTGGGAACCAACAAGATTCGCCCTACCCGGAGCAAGAAACAGCTGGCAGCTGCCAACCCTGTGGTGGGCTTCAACGTTTATCGTGACGGCGAGAAGGTGAACGAGGCTCCTATGGATTCTGCACGCTTCACTGATAATGTGCCAGATTATGCAGACTATACCTATACGGTGACTGCCGTTCATCAGAATGGTCAGGAGTCTGCCCAGAGTGAACCTCTGAAGGTCACCGTTCCGGATATCCGCCTGTTGCCTTTCGAGGACGACTTCGACGACTGGACGCTCCATGCCGACAAGTGGACTACCGTGAACCTCGACAACAACAAGGAGAGCAAGTGGTCTATCGACTACTACGAGTATGGATTGGTTGACCCATCCGCTACCTACAGCTGGTCGGCTTTGACCAATTACAACCAGGCACTGGAGACCCGCGAGCTGAATACTCCAAACAAGGACAACACCTACCTGCGCTTCAACCTGCGTCTCCGCAACAGTGAGCAGACCAATGTTGACTACATGGAGGTAGAGTTGAGCTGCGATGGCGGAAAGACTTGGGAAGGTCTCGATGTATTCGACAACTACTCTGGTGGCTTCGACTGGACAACTTATACCTATCCTATCGGTGAAAATCTGAGCAATAACCTGTTCAAGATCCGTTTCCGTGCGCATGGCGACGATGCCAAGTGGATTAACTATTGGTACGTAGACGATGTGAAGGTATGGAACCCGGTTTGGGCGAAGGGACAGCTGAGTGTCAAGACTCCTTCTGGCACCATCTCCAGATGTCCTGTTACCCTGACTGGCGATAACGGCGCTGTGATCAACGAGACCACCGATAAGAATGGTGTGCTCAAGCTCGACCAGATAGAGGAGGGTACTTATACCGTAAGCATCATCCGTGAGGGCTACAACGAGTATAAGGGTACATGGACCGTCAAGGCCGATGGTACCAACAACTTCACAGCCAATCTGGAGGCTCCAAAGGTAGCACTTTCTGCCAACACCGTGAGTGCAGACCTGGAGGCTGAGGCTAACATCACCAAGAACTTCACCATCAAGAACGAGGGTAACGGTCCTTTGATCTGGTATCTCAAGGAGAATACCAACAAGGGCACCGGCGACATCTCTCATCGTTGGGAAACCATGCCATCATGGAACACCTCCGGCGACTTGCAGAGGTCTATCGCCTTCGATGGTGAGTACTACTATACCACCTCTTCCGTAGAGTTGGGTAAGTTCTGGAAGTACGACAAGAACGGTAAGTTCATCGAGCAGTTCTCTATCCCAGAGATGTATTACAAGCTCTACGACCTTGCCTTCGACGGCCGCTACTTCTACGGCAGCGACTGGTCTAACCGTATCTTCAAAATCGATTTCGACAACCGTCGCATCGTGGATGTCATCACCGTGGGTGGTGTTTCCGACCTGAAGATTACCCACTGTACCTACGATCCAGCCTACGACGGCTTCTGGATTGGTACCTTTACAACCATCGGATTGGTTGACCGCAAGGGTAAGTTCATCCGTAAGATGGCTGCCTTGACTACTGATGGCAACATCGCTGTCTATGGTTCTGCCTACGATAACGTAACTCCTGGAGGTCCATACCTCTGGTTGTCTGATATGACTGCCGAGTCTTCAGATAAGTTTGATAAGCTGCAGCTCCGTCAGTATGACATCGCCAAGGGTAACCTGACCGATGTGAAGCACGTATTGACCGATGTTCCTGGTTATGTAATGGGTGGTCAGGCCACTGGTCAGAACTATGTCTGCGGTCTGTTCTCTTCTATGGATGTAGTTCCAGGCAAGTTGGTTCTGATGGGAATACTCAACCAGAGTCCTAACCTGGTATTCAACTATACTCTGGCAGAGACCAACAAGTGGCTCAACCTCTCTCCTAAGCATGGTACGCTGGAGCCGGGTGCTGAGCAGGTAATCAACGTAGGTCTCGATGCTCTGGAGGCAAAGAAGGGCGACAGCTATGCTACAACAGCTACTCTGTTCACCAACCCGGAGTTGGAAGCACAGACCATCAGCTTCAACCTGAATGCTACATCTGAGTCTTCTGCTCCACGTCCGTTGAGCCTGAAGGCTGAGCCTAAGGCTGCTTCTGCCGTGCTCACATGGGCTAAGGGCAATGGTGCTGCCGTGGCAGATGGATATAATGTATATCGCAACCACGTGAAGGTGAATGCCGCTCCAGTGAAGGAGATGCAGTTCACGGATACCAAGCTGGTTTACGGCAAGTATTCTTATCAGGTGACAGCGGTCTATAATGGCAAGGAGTCGGCAAAGAGCGATTCTGTAGTAGCCTTCGTCAACGAGGGTGCTCAGTATTATGCTCCTCTCAACCTCACTTCAAGCATCAAGAACAACAGGAATGTTCACCTGAACTGGGATTCTCCATTGTTAGAGGCTGCCCATCGTGATACCATGAGCTGGGCTACCGGCAAGCACGAGGATGAGCTGGGTCTGGCTTCAGGCGGTTACTTCTTCGCAGGTGCCAAGTGGGATGCTGAGGATTATATTCCTTACCGCAACAAGAAGGTTTCTTCTGTTTCCATCCAGTTGGTTAACACCGTTACCTATCTTGCACCTCGTATCTATGAGGATGGTAAGATTATCTACAGCAAGAAATATAGAGGCGAAATCAAGTATGACGGTTCATTTACCGATATTCCATTGGAGAAGGATATTATCCTGAAGCCAGGACATACTTATATCTTCGCATTCCAGATCATGAACGATGCGGGTGTACATTCTCTGAGTCTCGACGACAGCAAGGCAGTGAATGGCAAGGGTAACCTGCTCTCTTTGGATGGCAAAAACTGGTTTACTGCAGCTGAGTCTGCCATTAGCGGTAACTTGAACATCCGCGTAAACGTGGCTCCTAACAGCAACGATACTGAGGAAACCCCTGTGGGTTACAACATCTATCGTGATGGCGTGAAGGTGAACAGCACTCCTGTGGCTGGTCAGTCATTCGATGACGTTCTCTCTAACGCAGGTACCTACAGCTATCAGGTAACATCTGTATATGCTGATGGCGGTGAGTCTGAGTTTGGCGGCAAGACTTCTGTTGAGGCTTATGCCATCGAGAACCAGACGGCTCCTCATCACCTGGATGCCACTGTAACCCGCAACCGCGACATCTCACTCCGTTGGGATGCTCCTACCGTTTCAGAGATGTCAATCCCTGCAGATTTGGCTAAGCGTCCGGTTACAACCGATGCTGATGCGCCTGAGTTCGTAAGAGAATTCGACGGTGCGAAGTCTTCTATGGCTGTGGCTACCGACGGCAAGTACATCTATACCTCTATATATAACGAGGATGGTAGAATCGACGTTTACTCTATGAATGGCAAGAAGGTGAAGAGCTGCGTGGTAAGCGATATCGATGGTATCCGTAACCTGGCTTACGATGGTCAGTATCTCTATGCAGGCGACTACAGCACCAAGGTGCATGTCATCAATCCTGTTACCATGAAGTTGATGAAGAGCATCGATATCTCTGAGTACTCACGCCACTTGGCTTACATCCCAACACTGGATGGCGGCAAGGGCGGCTTCGAGGTTGGTGACTGGGAGACCAGCATCTATATGGCTAAGGATGGCAGCAAATTGGCTACAGGTCCTGTCCTGAAGGGTGCTTCCGGCACAGCTTACTACGATGGCAAGCTCTATGCTTTCGAGCAGGGCAATGAGGCGAATGCCTATACCATCGGTATCTATGATATGGCAAGCGGTGAGCGTGTAGGCTCGCTCGATATGGGCAAGTATCTTGAGATTGACAACATCTCTTCTTACAAGGCAGGTGGTATGTCTTCGTTCGTATCTCCTGAGGGCATCACTTACATGTTGCTCGCTCTGCAGCGTCAGGGTAAGGCTACCAAGTTCATCGTTCTGGATATGGGCGGCTTGAACACAGTGGCAGGTTACAATGTATATCGCAATGGCGAGAAACTGAATGGCGAACCTCTTACTCGTCGTTTCTATCAGGAAACCGTGAGCCAGGAGGGCAATTACGACTACAGCGTAGAGACCGTTTATATTGATGGTACAACTTCGGCTAAGTCGCCTGTAGCTACCGCTACTATCGTGGCTTCTGGCGAGGCTAAGGTTCCTGAGAATGTACAGGCAGTGCAGTCAACCTACGGTTACAACGTGCTCCTCTCGTTCAAGGATCCTGATATGTACAAGACTGCTGCTTCAGTCAACTCATTCGAGTCTTCTGTAGATGGTACAGAGGTATTCGGTGCTGAGGGCGAGAGCTACAAGTCTAACTGGATGGTAAGTTCCGACTACTCATTCGATGGCAGCAAGTCGATTGTTGCAGCTCAGAAGGCTGAGGCATTCGGTGTTGTGAAGGCAGAGGGCATGAAGTATGTCCGTCTTGCAGCCAGAAATGCTGATGACCATAAGGGTAATGGTACATTCGATATCTATTATTCTGTAGGTGGTACTCATCGCGACAACTTCATCCGTCTGCAGACTGTGACAACCACAGAGCAGTGGCAGGATGTGATGTGCGAGTTGCCTGAGGAAACAGAGTATATTGCTTTGGCTAAGGCTGCGGGTAATCCAGACCAGTATATCGACGGTGTAAGCTTCTACAAGGAGGCACCTCAGACCGACTGCTACGGATTCGACATCTATCGCAACGGCGAGAAGATTACCGCTTCTCCAGTACAGGGCATCTCTTACGTAGATCACAACCTTGTGATTGGTCATTATGATTATCAGGTGAAGCTGGTTACCAAGAACTCTGCCGAGAGTGAGTTGAGTGATGTAGTAAGTCTCGATCTCTATTATGACAATGGTAGTCTGGCTCCAACCTCTCTGCGTGTAGAGAACAATGGTGGCACCAGAAACCTGACCTGGCAGACTCCTGCCCTGGGTGAGCCTATCTACTTGCGTTGGCACAATGGCAACTGCTACGATGCTGCCGGTCAGCCTAATGGTGGTGCCTTCTTCGCAGGAGTCAACTGGTTTGCTGAGGATTTGAAAGAATACGGTCATCTGGCATTGAGCGATGTAGAGGTTTACATCAATCAGATTCCTGATGCTCTCTATGTATTGGTATATCAGAACAACACGTTGGTTCGCCAGCAGTTTGTTCCAAGCCTGAAGGAGTATGCCTTCAATACCATTCATCTTGACGAGCCACTCCCAATCGACCCTACCAAGAGTCTCCGTGTGGCAGTATATGTAGAGCACAACCAGATTACAGTGCCTCTGGGTTACGATAAGGGCCCTGCTCGCAGTGGTCGTGGCGACCTTTATTCTTCTGATGGTATCTCATGGAGTACGATGGAGGATTCTGGTGCTGATATCGATGCCAACTGGAACATTTCTATCGGTTTGAGCCCATACTCTCCTGCCAGCTCAGCGAAGGCAAGAAAGCAGGGTGCTGAGGTTCTTACATTCAAGCCAAAGGCAAATGTATCAGCTGCACCTTTGAAGGTGGCTCATGTGGCTCAGGGCGCAACTTCTCAGAAGAATGCCTTCCTGGGTTACAATGTTTATCTGAATGGTGATAAGCTGAACAACGACTATATCTCTGGTAATTCATACACGGATAATTCTTCTGTAGTTGGCAATTATCTTGAGTATCAGGTAGCAGCCGCTTATTCTGTTTCAGGCGAGCAGTATTCTAACAAGGTGACTCTTGTTGTTACTGGCATTGATGGTGTAACTGCCGATAAGTTGAAGGTTACTGTTGCTGGCAGCACATTGCGTATCGTGGGTGCTCATACAGGCGACAAGGTAGCTGTTTATGCTACTGATGGTAAGTTGGTAGTAAATAGCGTTGTAACAGACGATTATGTTCAGAACATATCATTGGCTTCATTGACAGCCGGAACTTATATCGTGAAGGTTGGTCATGATACCGTGAAGGTTCGTGTATCTCGTCGATAAGATTCTAACATAAATTTAAGAAAAAGTGCTTTGCCATTCGCAAAGCACTTTTTTTTGTCTGCCATAAAAAACATGTAGGCTTTTGTAGTTTTACTTACGAGGTTTCATAACGTCATTGAGAGGTGGTTGAGATTGTCTTGTCGTATGCCGATACGTCGGGATATGTCTTTTCCCTAAATACAAGAACGCCCTGCAAGAACAGACGCTTCTGTCCCCTCAGAACGTTTATTAATCAAATACTATTCACAATCATATGTGTGAATTAAGTTAAATATTCATAAAACTTAGGGCTTAATCCTTGTAACCTTCACATAATCAAATAAAAATGTGTAATTTTGCAGTCCGATTATTTCGGGGATACACTTAGAGTCCCCTGGGTATGGTGTGTTAATAGCACGTCCTGTGGCCGGGATTTGCGGTTAGTGAATCACCTATCCGAAACATAAGTGAATTAAGAAAAAGATTAAAAACGTTTTTTAGTAGTAAATTTAAATTTTAAAATGGACACATTAAGTTTCAAGACTATCTCTGTTAATAAGGAGACAGCTAAGAAAGAGTGGGTTGTAATCGACGCAACAGACCAGGTAGTTGGTCGCCTTTGCTCAAAGGTTGCTAAGTTGCTTCGCGGTAAGTACAAGCCAACTTTCACTCCACACGTAGATTGTGGTGACAACGTAATCATTATCAATGCAGCTAAGGCTGTATTCTCTGGCAAGAAGGAGACTGATAAGGTTTACACACGTTACACTGGTTACCCTGGTGGTCAGCGCTTCAATACTCCAGCTGAGTTGCGCAAGCGTCCTGATGGAATGGACAAGATCCTCCGTCATGCAGTTAAGGGTATGTTGCCAAAGGGCCCTCTCGGTCGCTCTTTGATGGACAACCTCTTCATTTACGATGGCACAGAGCACAAGCATGAGGCTCAGCAGCCAAAGGCAATTGATATTAACCAGTATAAATAATTAAGGTAGAATGGAAGTAATTAATGCAATTGGTCGCCGTAAGAGCGCTGTAG
>USQD01000021.1 GCA_900556795.1 uncultured Prevotella sp.
AAAGAAGAAGAACATTTGCCATCATTTCGCACCCTGATGCCGGTAAGACAACTTTGACCGAGAAGTTCCTGCTCTTCGGTGGACAGATTCAGGTGGCTGGTGCCGTTAAAAATAATAAGATTCGTAAGACTGCTACTTCCGACTGGATGGATATCGAGAAACAGCGTGGTATCTCTGTTTCTACTTCCGTCATGGAGTTTGATTATCTTCCTGATGGACAGACCGGTGATCCTTACAAGGTGAATATCCTCGATACTCCGGGTCACCAGGACTTCTGTGAGGATACTTATCGCACGCTTACTGCAGTAGATTCAGCCATCATCGTGGTAGACTCTGCCAAGGGTGTGGAGGCTCAGACCCGCAAGCTGATGGAAGTGTGCCGTATGCGCAATACTCCTGTTATCATCTTCATCAACAAGATGGACCGTGAAGGTCGCGACCCATTCGATGTGCTCGATGAGCTGGAGGAGGAATTGAAGATTCATGTACGCCCATTGTCTTGGCCTATCGGTCAGGGCGCCCGCTTCAAGGGTGTTTACAATATCTATGAGCATCAGCTCAACCTTTTTACACCTAATAAGCAGCGTGTTACAGAAAAGGTTGAGGTGGATATTCAGTCTCAGGAACTCGATGAGCGAGTAGGCGAGCGTGAGGCTAGCCAGTTGCGCGAGGAGCTGGAACTGGTAGATGGCGTTTACCCTGAGTTTGATGTGGAAACCTATCGCTCTGCCGAGGTTGCTCCGGTATTCTTCGGTTCAGCGTTGAATAACTTCGGTGTGCAGGAACTTCTGGACTGCTTCGTGCAGATTGCCCCATCACCAAAGCCAACCAAGGCAGAAGAGCGCTTGGTAGAGCCTGAGGAAGCAAAGTTTACCGGTTTCATCTTCAAGATTACAGCCAATATCGACCCTAATCACCGTTCTTGCATCGCATTCTGCAAAATCTGCTCAGGTAAGTTTGTGCGCAACCAGCCTTACTATCATGTGCGTCTTGATAAGACAGTGAGATTCTCTTCGCCAACCCAGTTCATGGCGCAGCGCAAGAGCACCATAGACGAGGCTTATCCTGGCGACATCGTAGGTTTACCGGATAACGGCATCTTCAAGATAGGCGATACCCTTACCGAGGGCGAGAAGATTCACTTCCGTGGATTGCCATCGTTCTCACCACTTCTCTTCAAGTACATTGAGAACGATGATCCAATGAAGAGTAAACAGTTCCAAAAAGGATTGGAGCAGCTGATGAATGAGGGTGTGGCTCAGTTGTTTGTCAACCAGTTCAACGGCCGTCGCATCGTAGGTACTGTGGGTCAGCTTCAGTTTGAGGTAATCCAATATCGCTTGGAAAACGAGTACAATGCCAAGTGTCGCTGGGAGCCTGTTCACTTGCACAAGGCATGCTGGATTGAGGCAGACGACGAGAAGGAGCTGGAGAACTTCAAGAAGCGCAAGTATCAGTATATGGCAAAGGATATCGAGGGGCGTGACGTGTTCCTCGCCGATTCTGGTTATGTATTGAGCATGGCTCAGCAGGATTTTGAACATATCAAGTTCCACTTTACATCAGAATTCTAAAATATATTATCAATAGATTGTAATGGATGAAGAGTTAACAGGATACAAACAGAGCTGGATGGCGAAGCTGGTTGCCTGGCAGAAGGAGCATATCTCCGATAGGCAGATGACCTTAATTCTCGCTTTTCTTATAGGTCTGCTCGCTTCGGTAGCAGGCTTCTTCTTGCATGCCATCGTGCATGAGATACAGTTTTTGCTCACGTCAGGGTTCCAGCAGGGCACCTATAATCTGCTCTTCCTGCTATTCCCTATCGTGGGTATCTATCTCACATCGCTATTTATAAAATATGTTGTGCGCGACAATATCTCGCATGGTATAACAAGAGTACTTTATGCCATCTCTACCAAGAATTCCCGACTCAAGGGACATAATTGCTGGTCGTCAGTTGTGGCATCTGGTATTACTATCGGTTTCGGCGGTTCCGTAGGAGCCGAGGCACCTATTGTTCTGACGGGTTCTGCTATCGGTTCTAACCTGGGACAGATTTTCCGTATGGACAAGAAGACGATGATGCTTCTGGTGGGATGTGGGGCCAGCGCCGCCATTGCAGGCGTGTTCAAGGCACCGATAGCCGGACTTGTGTTCACTCTTGAGGTGCTGATGGTGGATTTGAGCATGGCATCTCTCCTGCCAATCCTGATTTCGTGCGTTACAGCCACTTGTTTCACCTATATTTTCAGTGGTGACAGTTCGCTGTTTGACTTTACGCTGACCAATCCTTGGGAGCTTGACCGTACCCCAGCGTGCATCCTGTTGGGTGTGTTCTGCGGATTGGTGAGTCTTTATTTCATGCGCACCATGTCAATCTGTGAGGGCTTTTTCGGCAAGCTGAATCAGTATCCATACGCTAAGTTGCTGTTTGGTGGACTTATCCTCAGTACGCTCATCTTCTTCTTCCCTTCGCTCTATGGCGAGGGCTATTCTGCAGTGAATATCCTACTCAAGGGAAGCAATGAGGCAGAGTGGGGGCAGGTGATGAACCGTTCGCTGTTCTCTGGTCAGAATAATCTGCTCATCTTCTATATAGCGCTGGTCACTTTTACCAAGGTGTTTGCTACCTCGGCAACCAATGGTAGTGGCGGCTGTGGTGGAACCTTTGCGCCTTCGCTCTTTATCGGTGGTTTTGCGGGCTTCCTCTTTGCCCGCTTGTGGAATGTATATCAGGTAGGCGTTCATGTGCCAGAACAGAACTTTGCGCTCATGGGTATGGCTGGCTTGATTACAGGTGTGATGCATGCTCCGTTGACAGGCATTTTTCTCATCGCCGAACTCACGGGCGGCTATCAGCTTTTCATGCCGTTGATGATTGTGTGCATCTCTTCCTTGCTCACCATCAGCATCTTCGAGAGTCATAGCATCTACGCCCTGCGTTTGGCTAGGGAGGGTAAGCTGCTTACCCACCACGTAGACCGTTCTGCGCTTACGCTGATGAGTATGCAGAGCATGGTAGAGAAGGACTATCACCCTATCAGCCCAGATTTGCCGATGAGTAAGCTGGTAAGTGAGATTTCAAGAAGCAACAACAACTTCCTGCCTGTATTGAATGATGCGGGCGTATTGGTAGGTGTGATTGATATCACCCGCCTCCGTCATATTATCTTCCGCACGGAACTGTATCATCACTTCAAGGTAAGTCAGCTGATGATTCAGCCTTCTGCCACCTTGAGCGAGAATGAGCCTATGGACGAGGTGATGGCCAAGTTCGACAAGACCGATGCTGCCCAGCTGCCAGTGGTAGATGTAAACGGTGTACTGAAGGGCTATATCAGTAGAACCAAGATTTACGAGGTATATCGCAAAATTGTTGCGGATATGTCGGCAGAATAAGGTAAGTTAAGAACTGAGAGAATTAAGTGAAGAGTGAAGAACGAAGAGTGATGAATTCATCGGCTTTGCTGGTTTAAACTTCAAATATTATTTTTATGGAGAAGAAAGACTTAAGAATCGTTTTCATGGGAACTCCGGAGTTTGCGGTGGAATCCCTCAAGCGCCTGGTAGAAGGCGGATATAATGTTGTGGCTGTGGTTACTCAGCCAGACAAGCCTGTGGGCAGACATCAGGATACGTTGCAGCCTTCTCAGGTGAAGCTGTATGCTGTAGAGCACGGTTTGCCGGTATTGCAGCCAGTGAAGATGAAGGACCCTGAGTTTGTAGAGCAGCTTCGCTCTTATCAGGCAGACTTGCAGGTGGTAGTGGCTTTCCGTATGTTGCCTGAAGTGGTTTGGTCGATGCCTAAGTTTGGCACCTTCAATGTTCATGCTGCTCTCCTGCCACAGTATCGTGGCGCTGCCCCAATAAACTGGGCTGTGATCAATGGCGAGAAGGAGACGGGAGTTACTACATTCTTCCTCGATCATGACATCGACACAGGTCGCATCATCATGCAGAAGCGCTTCCCGATTCCTGAGAGCGCAAATGTGGAATATGTCTACGATGGACTGATGTACTTGGGAGCCGAGTTAGCGCTCGAAACCGTTGATGCACTCATCGCAGCAGATGGAAAGATAGAATCCATGCCTCAGGAAAAGCTGATAGGCGAGGGCGTGGAATTGAAGTCTGCGCCAAAGATTTTCAAGGAAACCTGCCGTATCGACTTCCACAAGCCAGTTAAGCAGGTATATGATTTTATCCGTGGCCTCTCGCCTTATCCAGGTGCTTGGACTGAAATCAAGAAGAAGGAGCCTGTTATCATCTTTGAGGATGCTGATGGCGAAATGCCTGACCCAACTGCTCATCCTGCACAGCAAAAGAGTGCAGCCAAGATTCAGGTACTGAAGATTTTCAAGTCAAGTATCACCGAGTTCCATCGTGGTATGGCGCCTGTTGGTTCCTTGCGTGTTTTCGAGAAGAAGTTGCAGGTAGCATGTCTTGACTATTGGCTCAATATCCAGGAGCTTCAGCTTTCCGGCAAGAAGCGTATGGATGCTGCTGCTTTCCTTAATGGCATGAAGGATATCGCCTATTATGAATGCCAAAAGGCTCAGAAATAATCATAAAGTTTAATGTTTAAAGCTCAACGTAAAAAGTTCAAAGTAAAAATGACACAAGAAGAAGATATTAAAAAGGCAGTAGAGTGTATGCGCAAGGGTGGCGTGATACTCTATCCTACAGATACAGTCTGGGGTATTGGTTGCGATGCTACCAATCCAGAGGCGGTAAAGAAAGTATATGAAATCAAGAAGCGTGATGATTCTAAGGCGCTGATCTGTCTGATTGATTCAGCTGACCGCATGGCTCGTTATTTCCGTAATGTGCCTCAGGTGGCTTGGGATTTCATCGATGCTGCCATGCCGGTGAAGCCTACTACCATCATCCTTGATGATGCTACTGGCGTAGCCAATAATCTTGTGGCAGAGGATGGTTCGCTGGCTATGCGTGTAACTTACGAGGAGTTCAGCAAGCAGCTCTGTTATCGTTTTCAGAAGCCAATCGTCAGCACCAGCGCCAATGTGAGTGGTGAGCCTGCTGCTCAGAATTATCGCGATATTTCTCCAGAGATTCTCGAGGCTGTAGATTATGTCTGCTGGACCCGTCGCCAGGAGCATAAACCTCATCAGCCATCCAGCATTGTCAAGATTGGCAAGAACGGAGAGGTTAAGGTAATTAGATAAATCTGATAAAAATCTTTTTAATGATATTTATCTGGAGGGGATGTTCGTTGCGAATATTCCCTCTTTTTTATTCCTTCTCTTTTACAATCTTTCCATATAGTTTTTTATCACTGTCACGTTTTTTTCCATTTTTAAGGAATGAATAATAGGTAAAAGCGTGACAGTGACAGTTACAGTTTAAATT
Source organism: uncultured Prevotella sp. (assembly GCA_900556795.1). Classification (GTDB taxonomy): domain Bacteria; phylum Bacteroidota; class Bacteroidia; order Bacteroidales; family Bacteroidaceae; genus Prevotella. The sequence goes on from USQD01000021.1 coordinate 5,371, forward strand.
TCCGCATATTGATATGCGAATTTTATTTCTTCGTGGCTCTGATGAAGAAGCCTATCAGACAGATGTAAGCGATGAGCGAGCAAACTTCTGACATAGGGTTAACCCACCAGCTGTCTGCGATGCTTGCCTCAACGCCACCAAACTTCAACAGAGCGCTTACAACACCCATTAAGGCTCCACCGGCAATGAAACCGCTGGCGATGAGAGTACCCTTTTCGCCACGCTCAGCATTCACCTTGGGATCCTTGCTGCGGGAGGTAACATACCAGTTGATGGCACCACCTACCAGCAGAGGAACGTTCAATTCCAATGGAATAAACATACCCAGAGCGAACGCCAATGCAGGAATCTTGAAGTAAGTAAGCACGATAGCAATCACGGCTCCGATGCCGTAGAGCACCCAAGGAGCACCTACACCGTTCATTAATGGGTCGATGACGGCAGCCATTGCGTTTGCCTGAGGAGCAGCGAGAGAGCCTGAGGCGAAACCGTAGGTCTCGTTCAGAAGCATCATCACACCGCCCACGGTAGCTGCACTCACCAAAGTGCCAAGGAACTTCCATCCTTCCTGCTTCTTAGGCGTAGTTCCTAGCCAGTAACCTATCTTCAAGTCGGTAATGAATGAGCCTGCTACAGATAGGGCTGTGCAAACCACACCACCCATAATCAATGCAGCTAGCATGCCGCCAGCGCCCTTCAAACCTACTGCCACCATCACTACGGAAGCGAAGATGAGCGTCATCAGAGTCATACCCGAAACAGGATTGGAACCCACGATGGCGATGGCATTGGCAGCCACTGTAGTAAAGAGGAAGGCGATGACAGCCACGAGCAGGATGGCGATAATGGCGAAGAGCAGATTGCCCTCCATCACGCCAAACCAGAAGAAGAGGAAGGTGACGAGGATGGTTACGAGCGAACCGATGGCAATAATCTTGAAAGAGATATCGCGCTGGGTGCGCTTCACGTTTTCATCTACCTCGCTCTTGCCCTTCAGTTCCTTGGCTGCCAGGCCTACGGCGCTCTTGATGATGCCCCAGCTCTTGATGATGCCGATGATACCAGCCATGGCGATACCACCGATACCGATGCTGCGGGCATAGGCACGGAAGATTTCCTCCGGACTCATCGCACCCACGGTCTTCACGATGCTAGGGTCCCAGGCGCTGAGTACACTGTCATGAAAAATGACACTCATTCCTGGAACGATCAACCACCATACCACGAGCGAACCCAGGCAGGTGAAGAAGGCGTATTTCAAACCGATGATGTATCCCAGACCCAATACGGCAGCACCTGTATTCACCTTGAATACGAGTTTAGCCTTGTCTGCGAGATCGCATCCCAGACTTACCACACGGGAAGTGAAGTTTTCGTTCCACCATCCCAGGCTGGCTACGATGAAGTCGTAAAGGCCACCTACCAGTCCGGCGATGAGCAGGGGCTTAGCCTGGTCACCGCCCTTGGCTCCGCTTACCAGCACCTGCGTGGTGGCAGTAGCCTCAGGGAACGGATATTTTCCGTGCATGTCGCTTACGAAGTACTTGCGGAAAGGAATCAGGAACAGGATTCCCAATACACCTCCCAAAGCTGATGCCATGAAGATTTTCATAAACGAAGTGGTCATCTCCGGGTACTTGGCCTGCAGGATGTAGATGGCTGGCAGGGTGAAGATGGCTCCTGCCACTACGGCACCCGAGCAGGCTCCGATGCTCTGGATGATGACATTCTCGCCGAGTGCCTTGCTTCGCTTTGAAGCGGTACTTACGCCTACGGCGATGATGGCGATAGGGATGGCTGCTTCGAACACCTGACCCACCTTCAAGCCCAGATAGGCTGAGGCGGCAGAGAAAATGACCGCCATCACGATACCCCATGTTACCGACCAGCCGTTCACCTCCGGATAAACTTTGTCTGGCGACATCAGCGGCTTATATTCCTCCCCGTCCTTGAGTTCGCGGAATGCGTTCTCGGGGAGCTGCAAATTATCTTTTTCTTCCATTATTTATTGCTATGAACGATGGATTATTTTTCTATTCTGATGATGTATTCACTCATGAAGCTGGCACCTGGCTGCAGGCTGTTCATCATGTACTTATCCTTGAATTCACCGGTATATTCAGCCCAGTCGCAGGTTCCGAACCATGGTTCGATGCAGACGAATGGAGCGTGGTTGCCCGGATTCCATACACCAACGGCAGGGGTCTTGAACTCTACGGTTACGTGTGGTTCGCCCTTCTCGTTGAGCAGGGAAATCTGCTTCACCTGGCTCTTGTCGAAGATGTAGGCATCATCAGCGAACGACTCGTCTGTTACCTCCAGGATACCGTTGTCGGTCTGTACGGTCTCGCGTGCGTTAGGGTCAACGCATCCACCGATGGTAGCGAAGAGGCGGGTAGGAGCCTCGTTGTCGAGCTTCAGGGTAGCCTTCAGCTTTTCGCCCTTCTCGCATCCTGGCACCTTGAATGCAGGGTGACCGCCAATCTGGAAGTAGATTACCTTGTCGTCGGTGTTCTCAACATGCCAGATAACGTGGAGTTCGTTGCCGGCAAGGCGATATGAAACAGCGAGATTGAAGTGGAAAGGATAGTTCTTGAAGGTCTCCTCGTTGTCAATGAATGCGAAGGTAAGGCGGTCGCCGGTCTTGCCAACGAGCTTGAAGTCAACGAGCTTTCCGAAGCCGTGGCGAGGCTGTGTATACTCCTTGTCGTCGATGCGGTAGGTATCCTTCCACAATCCACCTACGATAGGGAAGAGGAGAGGAGAGTGGCGTCCCCAGTATTCTGGGTCACCATCCCAGAGATATTCGTTACCATTTGCATCCTTGATGCTCTGAAGTTCTGCACCGAGAGAAGAAATCTCAACAGTGAGCTGATCGTTTTTAATTTGTTCCATAGTTACAAAACGTTTATTGTTTAGTTAATATTATTGAGTCGACTTATCTTGTACAAAAGATATTGCAAAGGTACTATATATTTTCGTAAAGTGCAAGAATCGGGCAGCTTTTCTCGATTGTAACAAGATATTTATGCGATTTTATTAGCTTATTTCGATTTTTTGCAGTACTTTTGCAGCCCGAAATGAGTAGATATTTATAAAAATATTAATAAGGAATAAGAAAAACTTAGTAAAAAAGCGTTTTAATTCAAATGGCAAGCAGTAATAAAGTGAAAGGCTTTGCGGCGGGAGTTATTGCCGCTGTGTGTTATGGTACCAATCCTTTGGGTACTTTGGAGCTCTATGGTGAAGGATTCAATTCCAGTTCGGTTCTCATCTATCGCTATCTCCTGGCGGTCTTGATGTTTGCCGTGGTGATGCTGTTCCGCAAGGAGAGTTTCAAGGTGAAGTGGGGACACATGATCCGTCTTGCCACGCTGGGCTGTATGTTCTCCCTCTCGTCGGCTACGCTCTACGTCAGTTTCCACTACATGGCGGCGGGAATAGCCAGCACCATCCTCTTCGTCTATCCCATCATGACGGCGATACTGATGACGGTGTTCTTCCATGAGAAGTTGACGTGGACCACCACGCTCGCCATTCTGCTGGCTGTATCGGGAGTGGGCTTGCTCTATCAGGGCGACGGCAACGACAAGTTGAGCACGGCTGGCTTTGCGCTGGTAATGTGTTCGTCGCTGCTTTATTCGCTCTACATCATCTCGGTGAACCAGTGGAAGAATCCGGGCATGTCGAACATTAAGTTCACCTTCTACATTCTGGTGTTCGGACTCATCACGATGCTCATCTATTCGTTCATTGCGGGCGAGAAGATTCAGATGTTGCAAACTCCGGTGCAATGGGCTTATGCCGCCCAGCTTGCATTATTGCCAACGGTATTGTCGCTTTTCTTCATGACCATCTCCATCAATCTCATCGGCAGTACGCCAGCTGCCATCATGGGTGCCCTGGAGCCAGTAACGGCAGTCATCATCGGTGTCTGCATCTTTGGCGAGAGCTTCTCCCTGCAGCTAGCCATCGGCATCCTCGCCATTCTAGCTGGTGTAACGATAATTATCGCCAGGAAGAAATAAACTTTTCTTTCGGAATGAATGGTATATATAAAATACAAGGCTGCCTCCGCAATGATGTCGGAGACAGCCTTTTTTTTAGATTGAATTATAACCTTTCCCTTTAATTTCTGTTTTATCTTAAGATATCCTTCAGCGCAAAGTTGGCGAGGATACTGGTGCTCTGACTCAGCATGCGGATGAACTCCTGCGCCGAGTTCTTCATATACGCATCCTTCAGGATGTGGATGCAGCCATCCATCTCGTTGTCGGCAGCATCTATCGGAATCGCCTTCATGCCACTCTTCAGGATGGTGGTTGATTCTGAGAGCACACTGACCAGATTGCTGCGATGCAGGAGGTCGAAGATGATGTTCACATTATTTACTTCTACCATGATCTTGAAATCGAGGTCCTTGCCGTCTATCAGATAGTCGAAGGCGTTGCGAGCCTGCAGACCCTTGCATGGAAGGATGAGGTCGTAGCGCTCCAGCTCAGAGAGCTTGATGGAGGAGAGGCGTGCCAGGGGATGGTTCTCGTTCACAATAGCCGCCAGGCGGTTGCTGAAGATGGCACGGCTGTCTATCGCCTTGTCTGTCTTGAGTGGCTTGAAGGTAAGCGCCAGGTCGAGTTCGCGCTTCTTCAAGCCGTCCATCAGCTCCTGCATCGAACGGTACTGGATGTTCAGCTTCACGTGAGGATATGCGTGGAGGAAGGCGATGAGCGTCTCTGCCATGATGTTGCTGAAGGAGTAGGTAACGCCGATGTTCAGTTCGCCGGTGAGCATCTCTTTCAGGTCGTTCATGTGGTCAACGCACGCCATGGTGCAGTTTACCGCATTCTGAGCGTAAGGCAGGAGTTCCTTTCCTGCTTCTGTAAGATAAACCTCATGCGAGTTTCGCTCGAAGAGTGGCAATCCAATCTCCTGCTCCAGATGCGAAATCTGCTGCGAGAGGGTGCTCTGCGTGATGTAGAGCTTGCGCGATGCCTCCGAGAAATTGAGCGTCTCGGCTACCTTCAAGAAGTATTTCAGTTGTCGTATTTCCATTATTTTCCTTTTTTTATGGCTATCGGTTTCAGAGATAGTCGATAGCTTATTTCCGCTGCAAAGATAATGTATTTATTTCGAAATCCAAGAATTTGGGATAAAAAATATCCCATATTCTCAAATTTCCAATCCTGCATTACTTGATTTCCACTTCGTGCAAATCCACGAATTCGCCATTCTTCTTCTTTCTCTCCACCAGCATGTTGAGGAGTCGGCGCTTGCGGTTGTCGGCGATGAAGCGGCGGAAGAATACATTAGGAATGGCAACACCCAGGGCGATGCAGATGATGGCGAGCGAAGCCTTGATGAGGTTGTTCATACCCACGGTTACCTCGCCTACCACACCGTGCATGTCGATGAATGCAAAGAGGGCGCGATACATCAATACTCCAGGTACCATAGGGATGACGCTAGGAATGGTGATGCACTGGTGAGGGGTGTGGAACCAGTGGCGTGCCTTGATGACGATGACGCTGATGAGCGCAGAACCGGCAAGCGAACCGATGCTCAAGCCCATGTCGAGACCGATGTTGCCATTGGATGGACCCAGGTTGACGAAGTTGCGGAAGCAAACGGCGATGATGCCGCCCACAGCCACAACTGGCAACAGGCGTCTAGGAATGCTGAAGATGGTAGAGAAGCCCATCGCCGATACGGCTGCCGCAATGGCGAACTCCCAGTATTCGTGGTGAGGAGTCATCGTAAGATCCTTCACGAAGTTGTCGATGTGGCAAACCTGGATGGCAAAGGCAATGCCGAATGCCATGGCAAAGATCATCAGCAGGGTGTTCAGGGCACGAACCATTCCCACCTCGATGTAGCCGTCGAGCATGTCGCTCACGAAGTTGATCAGCGGAACTCCCGGCACGATGAAGAGGGCGCACGCCATCAACGGGTGCCAAGGGGTATCTGAATGCATGAAGCCCGGAAGGGCGGCTGCGATGGATGGGTTGAGCGAAAGGAACGAGGTGAGCCACGCAATCAGCGTTGCCACAAATGCCGAAATTCCGATTGCCACATAGTTGTTGCAGCCCTTGGTAGGCAGGAACATTCTCAGGCGGAAGCCCAGGATAGCTGCCAGGGAACAGAAGAAGAATGCTGGCCAGTCGCAACCGAACTGGATACAGAATCCACCACAGGCAAAACCACCGCCGATGGCTACCTGCCAAGGAGTGAAGCTGCGTGGAGTAGCCTTGATATCATTCAAAGCCTGCTCATACTGTTCGAGCGAATAGTTTTCCTTGATGGCTGTCCAGGTAAGCTTACTTACCATCGAAATGGAGGTAAGGTTGATGCCGTGCTTCTCGCAGCGCTGGAATTTGGAGAAGGAATGCGCCTCGTCGCTATAGTTCACCATCAGCACATTCCAATTGATGTAGAGGTGCATGTAGCGCTCGTCGAGTCCGAGGAAAGCTGCTGCACGCTTCATCGTTCGCATGATGCGTGATGTGTCGGCAGCACTCTCCATAAGGATGCTGCCAGTGCGTAACAACAGGTCGAGTTTTCTTCTCAGTTCTGTTTCTGCTATTTCTTTGCAGTTGCAGTTGTCAATGCCTTTCTCTGCGCAGTCGCAGGTCTTCATGTTTTTTTCTTCCATATATTTTATTTATCCGAATACGAAAATAATAATCTGAATAGTAACGATCCTGAGGAACATAGCAAATGGATAAACATTCGCATAGCCTACAGATGGTGCATCTGCCGAAGTCTGCTCACGGACGTAAGCTAAGGCAGATGGGTTGGTGTTGGCGCCTGCCAATACACCGAGCAATGTGTAATAGTTGATGTTGAACACGTATCTTCCGATGATGCCGCCTATGATGATTGGAATCATGGTGATGGCAATGCCGTAGAGAATCCAGGTCATTCCGCTTTCTGTGGCTACAGTCTGGATGAACTGTTCGCCTGTTCCGAGACCTACGCAAGCCAGGAAGATGCAGAGACCAATCTCACGGAGCATCAGGTTGGCTGAAATGGTGTTGTAGGTGACGAGGTTGTACTTCGGACCGAAGTAACCTATCAGGATAGCTACTACCAATGGACCACCGGTCAATCCGAGACGCAGGTTCTCGTTGATGCCAGGGATGAAGAATGGAATGTTAGCCACGATACAACCCAGCATGATGCCCAGGAAGATAGGAATCAGATTAGGGTAGTTGAGGCGCTTCATCTGGTTACCCAATACCTTCTCTGTATGCGCGATGGCAAGCTCTGTACCCACTACGGTAACACGGTCGCCCAGCTGCAACTTCAACTGTGGAGTAGCGATCAGGTCTACACCATTACGGTTCACACGGGTGATGTTGGTGCCGAGGGTTGAACGGATTTGAAGCTGGCTGATGCTCTTGCCGTTGATGCCAGGCTTGGTGATGCGGATGCGGCGGGTGATGAGATCCTTGCCGTATTTTTCCTCACTGACCTGTACTTTCTCGCCGAGCAATGCCGTGATAGGCTCTTCTACGGTAGGGTGAGCCACAATCTGAAGGATATCTCCCTCTTCGATGATAGTACGGCCATTCACAACCTCATCGCGCTTGTCGCTGTTCTTGCGGATAATCTTTGAAACCATGAAGTCGCGCTTCAGGATGTCGCGAATCTGCTTGATGCTGTCGCCGAATACCATCTGGTTGGTTACCTGGATAGAGAAGGTGTTGAGGGTCATCGTCTCCAGGTGTCCCATACCGCGCTTGGCTGCAGCTTCCTCTTCGCTCTTGTCAATACGCAGCGCATACCTTAATATAATAAAGGAAAGGATGACGCCCAGTACACCCATAGGATAAGCGATGGCATATCCTGCTGCGATAGAAGGAGCATCGATGTGACGGAGGTCGCTGAAAGCCTGCTGTGCTGCACCGAGTCCTGGGGTGTTGGTAACAGCACCTGAGAGAATACCGGCCATAGAAGTGATGGATGTTCCTGAGAAGGAGAAGATGGCGAGGGTAGTGATGATGCTCAGTGCAATGACGATGATGCTGAGCAGGTTGAGACTCTTGCCGCCATTCTTGAAGGAAGCGAAGAAACCTGGACCCACTTCCAGACCGATGGAATAAACGAAGAGAATCAAGCCAAACTCCTTGAGGAAGTGAAGCAGGTGCTCATCGAGATTGAGAGAGTAATGACCGAAGATGAGGCCGATGAAAAGAATCCATGCCAATCCGAGAGAAACTCCCTTTACTCTCAACTTTCCTAAACTCAAACCCAGGGTAATGACCAACGCCAAGATCATTACTGAGTGAGCTACACCGCCTCCCCACAGGTCAGGGAAGCCGTAAAACAGATTTTTTAAGATATCCATGTTCTTATATATATGATGTTTATTTCTACAATTATTCGTTATTG
>USQD01000022.1 GCA_900556795.1 uncultured Prevotella sp.
AATTTCCTCCTTTTTATTATTTTTTTCGTCTATGGACGAAAATCTTAAGCAAGAAAGATTGCCTCATTCTTATTTCTTAGCAATCCATTTCGGCAAAACCAAGGTGCCCATTACCAGGAATGGGTAATAGAAGATGGCGCGCCAGAGCATGGCGGCAAGGATGGCTACAGAGGCATCGGGCAGGAAATCGGCATAATAAAGGCGGAACATCAACTCCGCCACGCCGCTTCCGCCGGGCGTAGGACTCAGAATGGAAATCATCCACATCACCCATTGTCTGCACCACGCCACCAGCATGTTGCCCTGACAATGGAAGGCTACGAGAATGGCTACTACAATGGCGAATCTAGACAACCACGCCAGGGAAGTATACCCCATCAGCTGCAGCCAAAATCTTCCACCCTCCTGCTTCGCCTCTTTCGAAGCCATCGTCATCTCCTCAGAGAACTTCTCTACCTTGGGCAGGAATCTATGAAGGAAAGGAATCTTGCAGCATCCCTTCAATACCCAGCCCAGAATCTGAGGGCGATGCAATAACAGGAGGTAGAGAATGGCGGTCCAAACAGCCACGATAAGGGTGCTGATGATGAAGATGACCTGCACTCCGCCCTTGATCCATTCGTTCGTTGCATCCGCAGAAATTCCCACCTCATCTGCCAAACTGAAAAGCAGATGCGATGGAACACAGAAATAGAGCAACAGGCAGCTGATGGCAAGAAAAGCCTCGTCGGCAAGCAGGGCTGCAAACATGGTGAAGATACTTCTGCCCATCGAAATTCCCTCGCGGTTCAGATAGACAAAGGCCAAACCGCTTCCACCCACCGCGGAAGGAGTGACGGCAGAAGTAAACTCGCAGAGCACATTGATGCGAAACCCCTGCGCTATCGACAACTTGCGCTGACAAAGATGTCGGAAGCGAAGGGTGAGCATCAGATTCTGAACCGCAAAGAGCAACACGCCCATTACTACCCCCAGGAAGAACCTGGGAGACAAATCTATCCTGCTCAAAGCTTCCACATCAAACTCCCGAATCATCATTCCAGCGATGACCACCAGTCCGATGGAAGCCGCCAACCACAAATGCCATTTTTTCATATTACTCTCAAAATAAAACTATACCTTATTATATATAGTAATATAACGATTAAATGGCCAATCTATTTTGTTGTCTGTCAATTAAATGCTGATATCTGTCCAAAACTTCTACAGCAATGTCCTCCCAAGGGCGCACCAGGGTCTCTGCTGCTCCCTTTGCCGCCCAGGAAATGACGGTTGGACGCTCCAGAATATAACGGAGTCGGTTGGCAAAGGCAGTTACATCGTTATCCGAAAGGAATCCGTTGATTCCATTCTGGATGATTTCCGCCGTATTGCTGCCCCTAGCCACGATGGAAGGCGTGAAGAGCGAAGCAGCCTCTCTTACCACCAATGGCGCATTATCGTAGATGGATGGGAAGAGGAAGAGATCGGCTGCCGTATAGATGGTCTGCATCAGTTCGCGGGACTGCACGCTACCGAAGAAGGTTACCTTATCCATGCGGTAATCGCTGTTTCCCGACAAACCGAGTTTTGCCGCCATCGCCTGCATCTCTGTTCTTGCGTAACCATCGCCCACGAAAAGGGCATGATAAGGCAAATCCTTCACCTTGGCTAAAGCCTCGATGATGAGCTTTACGTTCTTCTCCCAGATATGCTGACCCACGAAAAGGAGCAGAGGTTCATCTACGGCTACATAAAGCTCGTTCTTGGCTGCCCATTTCATCTCATCGGTATAAGGCGCATCGGCAAATTCGGTTCCGTTATCCACCACTTCGTAGGTTCCCTTGTAGCCATACTCGCGCAAAGTTTCGCCCACGGAAGCCTGAGGCACCCACACCTCATCTACGCTCTCGTAAAACTTCACCACCTTGCCCACGAGATAATCCACCAGAGCCTTATTGGGAATCACCCGTTCGAAATCGTCACGATATTTGGAATGAAAGGTTGCCACCAATGGAATGCCCATTCTGCGAGCCATCTTCAGGGCGAAATCACCCGAAGAGAAAGGACAATGGGCGTGTAAGATTTCAAAATTCTGAGCAGCTACCTGCTTCTGGAACTTGAAATCGAGCGATGGGAAGCCATAGCGGTAAGGATGGCGACCGGGAACCGGGAACGAGCGATACTGGAAGACGGAATAAGGAAGCTGAGACTCATCGAGTCCTGGCATTTCCGGGGTTACTACCGCCACGTCCCTGCCCTGCTGGTAAAAGCAGCGAGCCAAATTGCTTACCGTGAGTGAAACGCCATCCATGACGGGTGGAAAACATTCATTGAACAATCCTATCATAATCTGAAAATCTTATTTTGTTATTATCCTATTTTTGCGTAATATAAAAGCTATTTGAGAATCTTAAAATCTTCTATTTAAGAATCTTATAAATCGGCGAAGCCACCGATTGCTGATTATTATCATTCGTAAACGGAACCTTCAGGATGCTGGCGATGGTGGGAGCCACCTGCTTGGTGTAGATGGTTCTGCCCCCTTCCATTTCTCCCAGATGCTGGATGTCTTTCCCGAAAGCCACCAGCCAGGTTTGGTTGCTGCCCTTAATTCTTCTGCCGTGTTCCGCCCAAGAAGCCTGGGAATCTACTTCGCCTCTGTTGGCATGAACGCCCAGGCTCTCTCCCCTGCCATGATCGCAGGTGATAAGAAAGGTGGTGTTCCCCTTGTAAAATGGGTCTTGCTGACAGCATTCCCATAACTGTCGAATAAACTGGTCGTTCTGATGAGCAGCATTCAGATACTCCTGCCATTTGCCATGATGTCCGTAATAATCCGTCTCGCAAAACTCTACAAAGAGAAGCTTGGGATGCTTCTCCTTGAGGGTTTTCAAGGCGCGGTTCAAAGTCACACTATCATTTCTAACTTGCTTGCTCACCCTGTGAGGAGAGCGGAAATCCACGGGCAATTCGCTCCTGCGATAATTCAGGATATAAGGAACCACATCCCAACTCGCCACGGCACTCACCCTGTCCTTATACTCAGAACAAGCCTCAGCCAATTCCAGAACCGAGCGGTTGGGGTTATACTGCTTGCGGTTGTCGAAGATGTGCTCATCATTAGTCACACCACAGAGCATCTCGCTGTAACCGGCATAGGATTTCCAAATGCCGTTTGCCACCTCCATCTTCGATTTCCGGTTGCGGTTGCCAATCATGCAGCCTTTCTTCCTGCCCATCTCCCAGAGAAACGGCATCAGACTGTCGCGTCTGGCGCCCTCAAACACCTCCTGCCATCTTAAACCATCAATGGCAATCACTACCACTCGCGCCTCCTCCTTCTTGCTATCCTTGCCATACACGGCGAGCAGGAACAACAAGGGAAGAAGCAGCAACAATGGAATCATTTTCTTCTTCATAAGCCTGGTTCTCCTTTCTATGATAATAAGTTTCGTAAGCGTTTTCTATGGCGGCGATGATTCGGCTTTCAGCATGGTTCTCCCACATTCTGAACTCCACATCTTCCTCGTAATCACGGGCAAAAGCCTTCAGTTTATCGATATCGAAATCCTCGCTCACCACGCCAGCCATCTCTCTTTCCGCATCCATCGCATTACATTCCTGTTCTACATGAGCCGGAATCAGCATGCATGGCTTGCCCATATAGAGCGCCTCGCAGACGCTCTCGAAGCCGGCGGTGGTGGCGAAAGCCTTGCAGCCAGCCATCATCTTGAGGAACTTCTCGTCGTTGATGCGATGGAAGGTGAGCGTATCATCTACCATCAGTTCTTCAGGCGCATCCGGCTGATCCCAGAAGAAATGGAGACGGGTATGGGGATGCTTCTCGTGCCACGCCTTCACATCCTCGGCAAATCCGGCATTCAGCATATAGCCCATGATGTAGTCGCCATGGTGGCGGATGATGGTCTTGGCTTCCTGACGGAGCAACGGTGGAACTACCTTGATGCCGTGCACAGGATCATCCTCATAGTCACGGATGGAGAGCGCCAACTTGGCTGTGGCTCCCATACAGGTGATACGGGTAAAGAATTTCAATAAGGATTCTGGTACGGAATACTTTCCAGGCATCTGGAAAGAGGGATGGAGGAAGAGGTACTGATGACCGATGCAAACCTCTGGGATTCCGAAACGGAAAAGGGAACAGGTAATGCCACACAACACCTCGTAGAAATTGATGATGATGTCGGCTCCGCTCTCCTGGATATTCTTTCGTATCAAATGGATACTGGAAAGATAGCTCGGAGTAAGAAGCATGTTGTAAGTCAGGGAGCGCAACAGATTGAACTTACGGTTGTCCTTAGACGGCAAGAAATTAGGACTGTCGAAAACCTCGATAGGAGTACCTATCTGATTCATGAAGAACTCAGGAATCACCCTGTTCTTGCTCTTGCCCACTAAAACCTTCACTACTTCATGACCCTCGTGCAGAAGCATCTGCTTAAGCGCCAACGCCTGGGTGAGATGACCTCTACCCTCTCCTTGAATTACAAAAATTACCTTCATTTTTCTTTATACATCTTTAAACATCTGATATTTTGCTGGCGAAGCGGCAGATGCAGATCATCGCCCCTTTCCGAGTGCAAAGGTATAAGTTTCATATTTCAAAGATGTTAGAGAAAAATGAAGATAGGGTTAAAAACTAGAATATCGGCTGACCTACGCAGCCATTTGGCGCCTGAACATGAAGCAGGGCGGCGATGGTTGGCACAATATCGGTCATGAATGTCTGTCTGGTGGTTGCACCGTGCTGGATTCCCCAACCCATGAAAACCAGCGGAATATGGGTGTCGTATGGATTCCACTCGCCATGGTCGGTTCCCTTCATGCCGTGGGCATAGTAATTCGGCTTCAACACGATGGCCACATCACCGCTACGCTCACGGTTGTAACCATTCACAATGCGGAACTTCACATCCTCAGGAATGCTCTCTGTCATCGTCTTCTCCATATCGCAGGCGTACTGCACGCAGCTGTCTTCCTTCAAAACATCCACCACACTCTGCTTGATCTTGGCGAAATCCAACTTGTTTTCCTTGATGATGTTGCGATTGAAAAACACCTGATAGTTCATCACGGTCTTCACCAAATCACCCACGTTAGGATACTCCTGAGCCAGGGTTTGATTCAGCTTCTTAGCCATCGCATCACCATCCCAACTGCCCGCAGGAATGCGGCGGTCTTGCAGGAAACGGGCGTTGTTCATCGCTCCATGATCGGCACTCAGGAAAACCAGATAGTTGCCCTTGCCCACCTTCTCATCGAGATAAGAAAGAAAATCGGCAATCGCCTTGTCAAGGCGCAGATAAGTATCCTCAGTTTCTACGGCGTGGGTTCCCACCTGATGACCGATATAATCGGTGCTGGAGCAGCTTACCGCCAGCAAGTCGGTTTCATCATCAGCACCCAACTGCTCTCCGTCTATCGCAGCCTTCGCCAAATCTATCGTCAGCGAATTGCCGAAAGGAGTCTTGCGGATTATGCTGTAACCATATTTCTTATAAAGGGCTGGGAGATTGAGCGGCAGCGTAGCCTTCACACCCTTGCGGATTCCATCCTCATACTCATTCTCATCTTGCGTACTCTCGATGTAAGTATTCTTAGGATAGAGCGTGCTCCATTTTTCCGAAAGATAACGCTCTGGCAGATGCTGGTTGTTGAAAGCATCCACCCACTTTGGCAACAGGTTCATATAATAAGAACTGTTGATGAACTTGCCGCTCTCATCATCAAACCAGTAGGCACCATTTGGATTATGTCCGGCAGGAAGGATGGAAGCACGGTCTTTTAAAGCCACACCCACCACCTTGGCTCTGCCGTTGGATGCAATCTTCATCTCATCGCCAAGAGTCGTAACCCAAAGGTTTCTAGGCGACATCAAGCCCTCCTTACTGCTGGAACCCACCGGTTTCACGGTTTCATCATCCGTGCAATACACCTTCTTGCCATTCTTCACAAAATTGTTTCCGGCGATTCCGTGGATAGAAGGCACACTACCGGTATAGAGACAAGTATGACCGACGGCTGTAACCGATGGAACATACGGAATTCGGGTGTTTTCGCAAGAGAATCCCTCGTTGAGCAACCGCTTGAATCCTCCTTCTCCATAGCGCTTCTGATAGCGATAGAGATAATCCCATCGCATCTGGTCAACCACAATACCCACTACCAGTTTAGGGCGCTCAACGCCTGATGCATTCACCTGCTGGGCAGAAACCATTCCGCATCCCAGGAATGACATCGCAATAAAACTAAATACCTTATTCATTTCTTTCTTTAAAATTACTGTAATACTTTTTACCGCTGCAAAGGTATTTAAAGGATGTTGCTATCGTGTTACAAAGAGGTGAAAGAAGAGTGAAGAAGAAATACCGGTTTTAACTTCATCTTTTCTTCACCCGAAAGAAACCGTGATGTAACAAAATCATTCTACTTTTGCACCCGAAAAAAAATTATGCAAGATAATAAATAGGTTATGAACAAATTAAAGATTGTATTGATGGCTTCCCTGCTCGTGCAGGGTGCCACATGTCTAGAGGCGAAAGCCGACAACACTCCTGAAGGTAACAAAACTAATTCTAAAGCATTGGGCGTGAATGCCGTAAGCGGTAAGGTGACCAACGAACAGGGCGAAGCTTTGCCGGGCGTGGTAGTTCGCTGCGGCAACACGAATGTACAGACTGACTTGAATGGCGAGTTCCACGTCAACGTGAACGATGGCGACAAGCTCACCTTTACTTATATAGGTTACAACACCATCACCAAAGATGCTGACGACAACAACATGAAGGTGGTGATGAAGGAAAACACACAAGCCCTGGGCGAGGTAATCGTTACTACCCAGAAGAAGAAGCAGAGCAGCCTGGAGATTCCTGTGGCTGTAAGCGCCGTAACCGGTAGCGTGATGGAGAAACTCAACCTCCACCAGATGGACGACGTGGCTCAGTTTACCCCGGGCGTTCAGATTCAGCTGCAGAGCCCTAACAACCCCGGCTACGTAATTCGTGGTGTGACTTCTGATGGCGGCGAGGCTTATTCCCAGCCAAGAGTTTCCGTGTTTATGGATGGCGTTTCAACTTCCCGAAGCCGCTCTTCTGCCGTAGAACTTTTCGACCTGGAGCGACTGGAAGTAGTAAAGGGGCCTCAGGGAACCCTCTTTGGAAGAGGTGCTGAGATTGGCGGCATCAACATCATCCGCCACAAACCCGTAAACGAACTCAAGGGCGAACTCTCCATGAACTACGGAAGCTACAACCAGCGCCAGGTAACAGGTTTCATCAACACCCCAATCATCAAGGACAAGCTTGCCAACCGCTTTGCCTTCGACTATGATGCCCGCGACGGCTTCATCAAGAACGAGGCAGGTGGCAGACTGAACGGCAAGAATGCCCTGGCTTTCAGAAACTCTACCCAATGGTGGGCTAACGATGATACTTCTGTAGGCGTGGTACTCGATTATCAGCACGATGATTATCCAGGCACTTCCTTCCACAGCATCAATCCAGCCTTTGGCAATAGCGACCCTAACAGTCCTGCCAACCTGGAAGCCGGCAAGCAGTTGGGCATCAAGCGAAACGTAGGTGGCGCCCTGCTCAACATCGAGCACAACTTCGGCAAACATTGGGCTTTCAATTCCATCACCGGTTTCAGAGCCTTCAACAGCGATGAGCATTTCGATGCAGACGGTACTTATCTCCCACTCCTGCTCTGCGAGGAAAAGGAAAAAGGAACCCAGTTCAGCCAGGAATTCCGTTTCAATTATGATGATAAGAAATTCTTCTCAGGCTTCTTGGGAGCCAACTATTTCTACGAGAATTCATCGCAGGATGTCAACGCCAAGGCGAATCTCCAGTACCTCTATCCGGTGTTTATCCAGAAGAGTGTGAAGGCTTCGCTCAGCAGTCAGATAGATAATGTGAAGGGATTGCTCAGCCAGTATCTTCCTGCCGATTATCAGCCGATGGTGGATTTGACACTCTCACAACTGATGAGCAAATGGTTCCCAGAGAGCCCGGAAACAGATGCGGACGGCAAACTGAAACCACAGAGCGCCACTCCTGATATCTATGGAGATTTGAAGACTGCCCTGGGTGCTGTGGGAATGGATTTAGACCAGGTTCTGGCAGGCATGGGCGATAACGGCAAGCTGATTCAGGCTACCCTGCAGGGCATTTCGGGCAAAACGCTCGATACTGCTTATACCGAGCAGGGCAAGAATTACGGTACCAACCAGGCTATTGAGGTCTTCGCTGATGGAACCTTCAAGCTCACCAGGAACCTGAACTTCACCCTGGGTATCCGCGGAACTTACGAGAACCAGGAAACAGGCTATTCATCTTCTACCATACCAAGCATGTTTGGTGCCGTGCTTTATCACCCTACCGATGGTGGCGCCAAGGTTACAGCCAAGGACAGCTACTGGTCATGGGTAGGTCGTGCAGCCCTCAACTATATGATTGGCCGCAACAACATCTACGCCAGCGTGGCTCGTGGCCGTCGTCCGGGAGTGCTCTATTTCAACAACGATCCTAAGGATTTCGAGACTCTCGACCCGGAAATCATCTACAGCTACGAGGCTGGCGTGAAGGGAAGCATCCTGGAAGGCCGTCTGAACTACGACATCTGTGCTTACTATTATGACTGGTATAATTATCAGACATCGGTTTTCAACGCCACCACCAGCAAATTTGAATACGATGATGCAGGTCGTGCCCACAGTCTCGGTCTGGAGGCAAGCATCAACTATTCTCCATGCCGCTACCTCAATCTCTTCGGCAACTGGTCGTACATCGAGGGCAAGTTCAACGACAAGGATGACAACGGAAACGCACAGCTCTATGCCGGCAACCGCTTCCGCCTTACTCCAAAGAACAGTTTCGCCATCGGTTTCGACTTGAACGTGCCAGCCGGCGAGAAGGCTTCCTTCTATCTCCGCCCTACCTATTCATGGAAGTCGAAGGTATTCTTCGAGGAGAGCAACGAGTCTGAGTTCACCCAGGATGCCTACGGATTGCTCAACTTCACCGCCGGTTATCGTTTCCAGCCAGGTAAGGTTTATTATGAAATCGGTGCCTTCGGCAAGAACGTGCTCGATGAGAAATACATCGTGGATGCAGGTAACTCAGGCCGTCAGATTGGTTTCCCAACCTACATTGGCGGTTCCCGTTCCGTGGTCGGTGTGATGTTTAAAATGGGATTCTAAGACAATAAGTGCTATAGAAAAAAGTTTCTATGATAAAAAAATAAGAACAATGAAAAGTATTTTGATTTATATGATGCTGTTGATGGGAGTGATTCTCCCTTCCTCAGCCAAGGATAGAGCCCAGCAGGTGATTGCCCACAGAGGCTATTGGAAGACAGAAGGTTCTGCTCAGAACTCCATCTCCTCACTTCAGAACACCCACAGGATTGGGGTTTACGGCTCTGAGTTTGATGTTCACATCACCCGTGACGGCGAGGTGGTAGTTTTTCATGATGATGACGTAGATGGCATTAAGATAGAGAATGCCAACTATGCCGACATCAGAGACAAGCGCCTCAAGAATGGCGAGAAGATTCCTACCTTGAAGGAATATCTCGATGCAGCCAAATCATTGGGCGATATGAAACTCATACTCGAAGTAAAGGAGCACATCCAGAAGAGCGATGAAGACCGCTGCATCGATGCCACCCTGAAGATGGTAAGAGAGGCGGGACTGGAAGCAAGAACAGAGTATATTTCCTTCAGCAAGCACTCCTGCGATTATCTGGTTCTCCACGCTCCAGGTGCCAAGGTTTCCTATCTGAACGGAGACCTCGCTCCGCTCGATGCCAAAGCAGCAGGTTATACAGGCATCGACTACGAAGACAGCGTCTTCTTAGACCATCCAACCTGGATCAAGGAAGCCAAGAAACTCGGTCTAATCACCAATGTCTGGACTGTCAATAATCTGAAAGCCATCAAATATTTCTTCAAACAAGGCATCGATTACGTAACAACGAATGATCCTGAAAAAGCCAAGGCTTTATAACAGGGCTTTCACAGTCAGCAACCTTTTTCACTTTTCCAACTAGAGAAATATATTTCTCCAATTGGAAAAGTGTTTTTTTGCTTATAATCTCAATCTCAGAGTCTCAGTTGTTTCTACTTACTTCTGCTCCACCTTTACTCCCGTAATGCGGCTCTTAAAATCGCCTGCCTTCTGGAGAGGGAACACCAGCGTGCGCTGATAATGCATCTTGGCTGAGGGATTATATACGATAGGCTGAGTGGCTGTAGCATCGCCCTTCTGTAATGTAGCCAGGTCTTTCTGCTGCATCGCATAAAGGGTGAGCGGACCAAGCTCCTCGCACAATTTGTCATTTACATAAAGACAGGTCTTCTTGTTGTCGCCCGTAATCGCCAGAGTTACCTTCCTGCCCTTCTCTACCCTGTAGTTGAACTTATTAAGATAACCCTCGTGGGCAAAACCAAGCTGGCCGCTTTCAGGGTCGGCAAGATAGAAGGTGGCGTTATCTGATGAGAACAACACCGTGCCCTTTGCTTCATCGGCTCCATCAATGGTGAACTCCACCCGATAGCCATAGCCCACTTCCGGTATGGCAATCGCAGGTATGGTAATCAATCACATCATTGATTAATTGATTATCAAAATTCACGATAAAAGATAAAATTCCTTATTTCACATAGTAAAGAAATTTTAAAGTACCAAGAATGATGAAAAAGAAAATATATTTTGCAGGTTCCATTCGTGGAGGTCGTGACTTTGCCGATCTCTATAGAAAGATGATTGAACACATGCAGATGAAGGACATCGTACTGACCGAACATATCGGTCAGGCTGGCCTCAACCTCAAGGAAAAAGGAAGAACCAGCGATGCAGAGATTTATAACCAGGATACAGCATGGCTCCAAGAGAGCGATATGGTCGTAGCAGAGTGTAGCAACCCTTCGCTAGGCGTGGGCTATGAACTGGCCTACGCCGAAAGTAGAGGTATTCCTTGCCACATCTTCTATGACAAGAGCAAGACTCAGCTTTCAGCCATGCTTACAGGAAACCCCTACTTCGATATTTATCCTTATCAAACAGAGGAAGAACTGTTCTCTTTACTGGATAAGGTACTATCATAGATCCTTTAAGATACCGATCATCTCCTGCCTCAAGTTTTCGGGTTTCAGCACGAATAAGCAATCCTTTTTTAGAATAACGAAACAATCCAATCATAAACCCAAGTGCTCAAACTGATGGCCCATGAGATAATCAGATAAATCAACCAGCAAAGCACGACGATGAATACTGCCGTCCAGAATGCCTTCTTGTTTACCTTGTTGATGATCTCCTTATCATCCTCGATATAGCCTGTAATCAGCTTCAAGTTTTCAACATACGAACGCTTGAAGACATCCAGCACATCACCAATATAGAAAGGTATAGCACCAATCAGCACATCCATCAGGATATTATAGATGACAGCCAATGTCAGCGGAATAGACTTAACCACGCACAGACTGTAATAGATGAATGGGAATGCAAACACGCTCGACAACGCATCACCGACACCGGCAGGAAGAACGAAACCAAGGATAGGATCCAAGAAATACTTGTCCATATACTTTGCCGTACCTACCATCAGACGTTATGATGGCATGTTCATCATCTTCTCGCGCTTTGCAGCTTTTTTATCAGCCCTCGCCTGTTCTTTGGCAAGAGCCGCCTCTCGCTTTTGATCTTCCTTAGCGAAATCCATACCCAAATCAGCCTGGGCTTGCTGTCTTCTTGAACTTTCCATACGCCTTATAATTCTATTTGTTTCTTACCATTCATAAATTCTGCGAACTCCTGTTCCGAAAGAGAGTAACCGCTCAAATCGCTCATCAATTCCATAGCCTTCTTACGTTCCTCCTCGCTGCCTGCCAGATTGATACGCTTGAACACCTCACGAAGATAAGCACTCTTGTTGTCTATCTTAGCCATCTCACGCTTAAATTCATCAGTATGTTTCTTCAACTCCTTATCGTATGCAGCAGAAGCCAGATTTTCGTTGAGTTGCTGCGCTTTGAGCTTAGCAAAACTGTCAAACAGGGCGATGCCTTTCTGTAAGGATTGTTCCATGGCACCAGTTGCCTGCATCAACTCCTCCTCACTATATTCAGCAGGATTTTGCTGTGCAGCATTTCCCTCTATCTTCTTCTGATTCTTAGAATATTCAGATACACCATCAAGCAGATTTCGTGCCATTTCCTTATTTGCATGGAGATTATCTGCCAAAAAGTCTGTGAACTGCGAGAGATTCTGCTCTACATCTGCAGACAATTGAGTTTTATCCTTGATGTTCGGAATATCAACTGTATGCACCAACTTTTCCAAAGTGCTTGTCAAGCACATCGTCCAATGGAGTAAGATTCATCTGTGCCATATATTTTTTATTTATGTGTGAAGATAAGTAAAATGCTTCATACTAAGCTAAATAGTGAGATTAGATATAGTAGGAATAGCATCAAAGCGTCCCTGCAGATAAGCCTTCTCCATATCCAGCGTGTCCCGGAAATCCTTGAAATCAAACAGAGAATACAAATCACTGCTTCCATCCTCTCGCTTGTTCACGAAATACACCTGATCCCTTCGCTGGAAATCAGTGTTCAGCAAATGGGTGTTATGAGTGGTGTATATAAGCTGGGCATGGTCACTATGATTGAACATACCTATCACAAATTCCACCAGCTGGGTATGGAGACTGTTGTCTATCTCATCGACAAGAAGCATCTTGCCTTCATGGATAATACCAATCATCCTCACCATCATCCGGAACAAAGTCTTGGTTCCCTCCGACTCTTCCGTCTCGAAATCAAACGCAACGGAAGGGTTGGTACGATGAAAAGTCGTGATGGCATTGTTCTGAATCTTGAAGTCTATGATGTCGCTATCTGCCGTTCTCAACACCTCCAGCATCTGCTCCTTTCGTTCCTTGAACAAATTATCCAGAGAATCAATGTTAGCCACCTGATAATCAAGCACGATGTCATTGCAGAAGAACAGGAAAATCTTTTGGGCTATTTCCCTGTCCATCTGACTGGCACGAGAAATATAGAGTGTCTTCTTCGATGTATTGTCAGCTACATCGAAAGGACGCTTGATGACAGTCTTAAACTCATAGATGTCTTTCTTCTCCGTTCCTCTGCTTTCATCACGGCTGAATACCAGCGACTTGCGACCATTCGGATAATAGTACAAAGTCTCGGTGATGATTTCATCATGCATAAAGGAGAAGGAATACTCATACTCTACTCCATTCAGCAGGAAACGGATATAGAAAGAGCTTGGCTTATTGGCATAATCCTCAAACTTGAAAGGTGAGATGGCAAACCTGGTGTCAACATTATAATTATGTGATGAACGAACCATGTTCACACAAGCTCTGATGGCTTTAATCACATTGCTTTTACCCGAAGCGTTGGCTCCAAATAAGGCAACGCTCTTCAACATCTGTTCTCCATCCACGGAAAACAGATTACCTTCAAGCTCCCTTGCCTTCTTTGTCTGAATCTTGGCAGCCTGCAAATCCAAAGTCACCTCGTCTCGAAACGAGAACATATTGCTTAAACGTATCTCTAAAACCATTTTAACCTCGATAAGATCGGAAGAGCGTCGTGTAGGGAAAGAGTGT
>USQD01000023.1 GCA_900556795.1 uncultured Prevotella sp.
TTTCAAGCAGAAGACGGCATACGAGATTCCGAAACGTGACTGGAGTTCAGACGTGTGCTCTTCCGATCTATGACGAAGGAATAATCAGAGAGCAATAATCCGATTTGGATTCTTTCCCGTATCGATCGTATAAGTGAAAGAGCCCAACTGTTTTAACCAACTAACAAAAATTGTATGAACTTTAAAAGTAGAGAAAAGTTGCTTGCTAGTGTAGCTGCCCTGAGTCTTCTCGGCATCTCCCCTCAGCAAACTTTCGCAGCCCAGATCACAACGAATCAGGCTGTGCAACAGACCAAGAAGATTACTGGTAACGTATCCGATGCAATGGGTCCTATCATCGGTGCAACAGTAAAAGTGAAAGGCACAAAAAATGCCGCAGTGACAGACTTTGATGGTAACTACACACTGAATGTAGGTGCCGGACAGACTGTAGAGGTAACTTACGTAGGCTATGTTACCAAAACTTTCAAAGTAGGAGGCCAAAGCAAGTACGACATCACTTTGGTAGAAGACAACAACAGTCTTGACGAGGTGGTAGTTGTAGGTTATGGTACCATGAAGAAGAGCGACATCTCAGGAGCTTCTGTTTCCATGGGAGAAGACCAAATCAAAGGTTCTATTATCACAAACTTAGACCAGAGTTTCCAAGGTCGCGTTGCCGGTGTTACATCCGTAGCGACTTCAGGTGCTCCAGGTTCTTCTACCTCAATCCGAGTTCGCGGACAGTCAACCATCAATGCCGGTGCAGAACCACTTTATGTCATTGATGGTGTCATCTTCCAGGGCGGCGGTTCAAGTGGTAGTTCATTAGGTTTGGGAGATGCCTTAGGAAATGGTTCTGTTTCTACCGTATCACCAATGTCAACTATCAACCCAGCCGATATCGTCAGTATGGAAATTCTGAAGGATGCTTCTGCTACAGCCATCTATGGTGCCCAGGGTGCAAATGGTGTTGTACTTATCACAACCAAACGGGGTAAGATTGGAGAAGCAAAATTTACATACGACGGCATGGCTGCATGGCAATACCAGGGAAAGCGTATTGACATTCTGAATCTTCGTGAATTCTCAGAATATTATAATGATTTTGTAAACAACGGATGGATTTCACAGGATCAGGCACGTCCTGATTTCTCAGACCCATCTATCTTGGGTCGAGGAACCAACTGGCAGGACGCTGTATTCCGCACAGCTTTCCAGCACCAGCATCAGGTTGCTGCACAAGGTGGTACAGAAAAGGTTAAGTACTATGTTAGTGGCGGTATGATGGATCAGGATGGTACTATCATCGGTTCTAACTTCAAGCGTTTGAACGTACGTGCCAATCTGGACGCTCAACTGAAGAAATGGTTCAAGATAGGTATGAATACTACATACACAAGAACCAAGGAGCGCCTGCTCCATGCTGATGGTACAGAAGGTGTTATTACATACGCATTGACTACACCTCCAGATATTGCAATCTATGACGTAGACGGAAACTATACATCTGTAGTACGTGACGGCTGGTCTTCACCAAACCCTATTGCACAGGCATTGAGCAAGGATATCACCATGAAGCGCAACAAGCTGACCGGTAACATTTTTGCAGACATTACTCCTATAAAGAACCTCACCTGGCATACAGAGTTGGGTTACGACTTGTCATGGAGTGATGCAGAGGTCTTTACACCTACTATGCACTTAGGCAACTGGAACCAGGACACAAACTTTGCAAGTTGGCAGAAGAATACAAGCAAGTATTGGCAGTTTAAGAACTACATTACTTATAATGGAAGTATCAAAAAGCATTCTTTCACAGCCATGCTGGGTCAGGAAGCTTGGCGCAGTGACTGGGATTATACCTATCAGGCAAACGCTAATTTGCCAAACAATACAATCCATTTGCCATCTTTGGGTTCCAGCACTCCTAGTATCAAGTCTGGTTTCGGTGTTACAACAATGTCATCATTCTTTACACGTGAGACATACAACTACGATGACCGTTATTTAGCAACATATATATTCCGTCGTGACGGAAGTTCTAACTTCGGTCCTGAAAACCGTTGGGCTTCATTCCACTCATTTGCAGCAAGCTGGCGTTTCTCTAACGAGAAGTTTATCAAGAGCATCGCAGGTAAATGGTTGAGCAATGGTAAGATTCGTATTGGCTGGGGTCAGACTGGTAATGCCAATATCGGTGCTTACAAATGGGGTACTACCGTAACCAAGTTCCTTGTTGGTCAAACAAGCGTAGCATACCGTCCTACCAATATTCCAAACACTTCTATCAAGTGGGAAACTCAGGAACAGACCAATATCGGTCTCGATCTTGGACTCTTCAAAGATAAGATTGGTTTCACTCTCGACTGGTACAACAAGGTTTCCAACGATATGCTGATGCCTTTACAGTTGCCTTCATATATGGGTACTCAAGGCAATGGTTCTTCACGTCTTAATGCACCTTGGGGTAACTACGGTAAGATCAAGAACACCGGTTTCGAGTTGGCAGTAAACGCTCATCCTATTGCTAACAAGAACTTCTCTTGGGATACAGAGTTCAACATTTCTTGGAACAAGAACAAACTGGTAGGTCTCAGCGGCACAACCAATGCCAACATCATTGGTTATGGCCAGTGGAACGACGTGGTCTGTGTAAGTAACATCGGCAAACCTCTCTATCAATTCTGGGGATATCAGACCGATGGCGTATACAAGGATTTTGAAGATATCAAAAACTCTCCTAAGCCTAAGAGCTACAAGGAAGGAGCCCTGAATAAGGGAACAACCGTATGGCCAGGCGATATCAAGTTTAAGGATATTTCAGGTCCTGACGGAAAGCCTGATGGAATTATCGACGATTACGACAAGACTTACATCGGTAATCCACAGCCTAAATATACATTTGGTTGGACCAACACATTCCGTTATAAGGACTTCGACCTGACATTGTTCGTCAGCGGTTCTGTAGGAAACAAGGTTATGAACTACCTGAATATCAGCATGAGCAAGATGAACAATGCCTGGGTAAACCAGAGTGCAAGTGTCAAGAATCATGCCGTACTGGCTCCAATTGATCCGAACAAGGACTACAGTAATGGTTATAAAGGCAACAATGCCAATACCGTATACAACTGGTATGATGACGTAGACAACATCTATGTAGTAAACGCAGGAACCAACATTCCACGTCTTGCTATCGGTGACCCAGCCGGAAACTCTAGCGTTATCAGTGACAGATATGTTGAAGATGGATCATACTTGAGAATGAAGAATATCACTTTAGGTTATACATTGCCTAAAAAGTATGCAAGATACCTTCATATTGAGAGTTTGAGAGTATATGCAAATATACAGAACCTCTTCACTATTACCGGTTACGACGGTTATGATCCAGAAGTAGGTGCAAGTACATCCGATTCACAGGGATACAGCTTCGGTGTAGATAACGGACGTTATCCTTCACCAACGGTATATTCTTTCGGTATCAACCTTGCTTTCTAATTAAATAACAAAAGAATAAACAATTATGAAAAAATACAATATATATAAAACGGCCGTTTGCGCATTCGTCTTGGGTCTCAACTTGTCTTCTTGCGGGGACTTTCTGGATCAGCCAGACAATTCCAACTACAATGCAGACACGTTCTATAATGGTGATGCAGAGTGCTATCAAGGCGCCAATTCTCTGTACAGTATGCCATGGTATGATTTCCAAAGAGGTTTCTTCAAAGTTGGTGAAGTAATGTCAGGAAACTATTATTGGTGGGGAAGTGAAGATACTCAATACTGGAACTGTAACGTATCTGCCAACAATGCCAACCTGAAAGATATGTCTTATTCACTTTGGACAGTAAATGCCTACGCCAACACCATTTATGATAAACTGAAAGGTGCCAGCGCAAGCGCAAGCGTTAAGAGTGCATGTATGGGAGAATGCCTGACATGGAAAGCTATGGCATACTTCTATCTTGTACGTACATTCGGTGCAGTGCCAATCATCCATAACAACACAGACATTATCGGTGCCGGTACATACAATGACCAGTATAAGGCCAACATAGAGGATGTATACGATTACATCATCATGACCTTGAAAAAAGCCATTGAACTGTTACCGGAAAAAGATCCTACAGGTCTTGGACGTATTGATAAATACAGCGCAGAAGGCTTGCTTGCCAAGGTTTACCTGACAAAGTCTGGTTTCGATCCAGCAACTACAACTTACGAACAGGGAAGTGTGGCATACATCAAGACCACCAATCACCAGCGCAATCAGGAAGATCTTGACAACGCTGCAAAATATGCAAAGGATGTTATAGACAATAGTGGCAGAAGTCTGGAACCTGCAGCCAATTTCCCAGCAATGTTCTACAGCGCATACAAAGGTCCTGAATCACTCATCGCATGGCACTGGCGTGCCACACGTGACCCTTGGACATCTCAAAACTCACTTCAAAGTGACCTCGCTATTTCGGGTTTCGATGAAACAGGTAACAACTGGGGAGGATGGGCTGGTCCATCAGTAGACCTGATAGAAGCTTTCGGAGATAATCCAACAAGCCAGACTAGAAACAACACCGACATCCGCCGTAAGGCTACCATGATCATGGCTGGTGACAAATATGATTATTTCTACACAGACTGCGGTGGTTTCGACTTCTTGAAGCATGTATATAAAGGTTATGAGAAGCATCAAGGCAATGGTGAACTCCAGACTCCAACAGGAGCACAATGTGCAAAACATCTTGTTGGTGATAAAGCCGACCATAACTTGCATATAGGCTGCGACTTTGATGTGATGGCTTATGGTAACTATACTCAGCTGTTACGTCTTGCAGATGTTTATCTCATCTATGCAGAAGCCAAGATTGGTAATGCAGGCTCAACAACAGATGCATCTGCCATTGATGCATTCTACAAAGTTCGCAACCGTGCGGTATCTACATACGAACGCCCAACATCTATCAGTTTCGAAGATGTATGGAAGGAGCGCAGATTGGAGTTAGCACTTGAGGGCGATCGCTGGTATGATTACGTACGCAGATTCTACTTCGATCCTGATGCAACAATTGCTGAGTTGAACGCACAGAAGAGAAATGAGTATTATGGTCTGAATGCGCTCTATGAGACATGGTACAACAAGGGTAGCTATGATGGTCCTTGGAACTTGAACAGCGATGTAAGATACAATGATGATCCTGGTAAGCATCAGAACGTTCAAGTGAGCAGTTTTACCATCCCATTCCCTACAGAAGATGCAACCATGAACCCTCATTTGCTGGAGGCACCACAGCATGTTGACATTTCTCAGTTTACTTATTAATATAAGAAACCTCAAAAATAGAACAATTATGAAGCTAAATAATAAAATATTAAGTATCATGCTTCTTGGAGCTACAGCTTTTACAGGTCTCAGTATCACAAGTTGTGTGGATGAGCCTGACAAATATGAAATAGCTGGTGGAACTCCTTCTATTGATTACGTTCGCCTGTGCGATGTAACCAAGAAAGATTCCATGTTAACTGGAGCATACATGGGTACAAGTATCTGCCTGGTCGGTAACAACTTGAGAAGTATAACAAAAATGCTCTTCAACGACCAGCAAGCCATTTTGAATACAAGTATGATTACAGACCATACCTTGATTGTAGATGTACCAAAGACTCTTACTGACAATCCTACCAATAAGATCTACATGTACAACAAGGATGGTGAGTGTACTGAATATGACTTCAAGACGCTCGTACCAGAACCGGTGGTAACATCATTGAGCAATGAGTTTGCAAAAGATGGCGAAACCGTAACCCTGAAAGGTGACTACCTGCTGGATTACGAGAATGCTCATCTTAAAATCACATTCCCAGGCAACGTAGATGTTACAGATTTCAAGAGCATTTCCAAGAGTGCCGTTACTTTTGTGGTACCAGAAGGTGCACAGAAAGGATTTGTCACAGTAGAAAGCATGTATGGAAAAGGTAAGTCTAAGTTCTATTTCCGTGACGACCGCTGCATACTCTTCGACTGGGATAATGACGGAGATGACGCAATCGCAACAGGTCATGGCTGGCGTGATGGAATTCAAAATGGTAACCGTATGAGGAATGATGTTGAAGGAGTTCAGCCTCTTGACGGAAATTACTACTACTTAGGAGGCAAGACCGTTAATTTCGATTCATGGGCTGAAGATGAATACTCATTCAACTACTGGCCAGAGCCGGCTGCAGGTTATCCTGAGTTGAACTCGCTGATGAAATGGGATGATGTTGACAACATGCAAGTGAAGTTTGAGGTTAACATTCCTAATGATTGGACAGGCTTGTCATTACAGGTATATTTTACCGGTAACGACCAGGTAACATACTCAACAGGCAACAACAACTATCTTGCAGATGACAAGTTTCCACGTGCACTTTGGACTCCATGGTATGGAGCAACCAACAACACATTCAGCACTTCAGGAAACTGGCAGACTGTTTCTATTCCATTATCAGAATTTGCATACGACAGATATGGAAACAAATTGGGTGGTTTGAAGTTTGAGAATCTCACAGGTATGACCATGTTCCTCTATACAGGACCATACAAAGAGGCTACTGTAGAATGCTCACCAACAATTTGCGTTGATAACATTCGTGTTTGCCCTATCAATGAATAAAATTTGCTGATGCTGGCAGCCATCCAACTGCCAGCACTGCAAACAAACAAAAACAATAAACGTCAATCATTATGAAAAGACATAATAAATCTTTCCTCTGGTTGGTTCTGCTACTGATATGCAGTACATTTGCGTTCACATCATGCGACCGTGATGACTTGAACACCGACCAGTATGGCAATGAAATATCTGTATTATCATATGGTCCAAACCCTGTACTCCGTGGGGGTGTCCTTACTTTCAAGGGAGCCAATCTTGACCAGATTACAGAAATAGATCTTCCTGGTGCAGAAGCTATTACCAGCATTAATGTTGTTACATCAGGAAAAAACTCAGAAATCAATATTGAAGTTCCTGCAGAAAAATGTGAACCAGGTATTGTTACATTGAAGACCGCCAAGAATGGTGAAATCAAGACACTTACCCCAATCACATACATTGAGAATTTGAAATTCACAGGTTTCTACGTAGGTGAAAACAAGGAAAACCTGGTAGGAAATGTTGGAGACGTCCTCACTATTGAAGGCGATTATCTCAACAATATTACATCTGTCATTTTTGCCAATGGCGCAACTATGGATGCCGAGAGTTTTAAATCTCAGACACGCTATCAGATTCAGTTGGTTATCCCAGCAGAAGCAGGAGAAGGCAGATTCCAGATTAGCGATGGAAACAACTATATGTATTCTGAAGGTGCTTTAAGTATCAATGCTCCTGAAATCGATGCAAACAATGCTATCGGTAAGTCTCTCATCAAGGCTGGTGAAACAGAGGTCCTCAAAGGTACTTCACTTGACCAGATTGCAAGCATTGAGTTGAATGGTGCAACCGTAGAAGCAGCTGACTTCAAGTCACAAACAGCTTCTGAGATTACCTTCGTTATCTCTTCAAAGGTAGCAGACGGTGAAATTACAGCTGTAACAAAAAGCGGTATAAGAATTCCTTTCGGTGAGATTACGACCGTAGTTCCTAGTCAGCTCGTTGCAACTCCTTCCCCTATCAAGAATGGTGAAGAGATAACTATCAGCGGTAAGGATATGGATCTGATTACAGGTATCGCATTCCCTAATGCCAAGGAATCTAAGCTTAACAAGGTAGAGACAACAAAGGTTACCTCCACTGTACCTGAGGATGCACAGGAAGGTGACATTACTTTGAGTCTTGATAATGGCAAGACTGTAACAGTAGCCTATAAATTGGTTAAGCCAACCGTAACTTCTTGCACACCAGCAGCCATCACAGCTGGCGAGAAGACCATCATCAAGGGTACAGACCTCGACCTCGTAGCTAGCGTCACCTTCCCTGGCGATGTAGAGCAGACCGTAACAGACTTCAAGGGTACAGCCAATGCCATCGCAGTAACAGTTCCTACAGCCTGCGCCGGTTCAGGCTTCAAGCTCAACCTGAAGAATGGTACTACTGTCAACATCGATGGTCAATTGAGCATTAAGGCAGCAACAGATCCAGCTATTGCATCTGTTACACCAGGTGAGGCTATCGCAGGTTCAAAAATTACCATCACTGGCAAGAACTTCCAGAACATCCAGAACCTCTACATCGGTTCTTACAAGGTAAACCGCTATACATCTCGCACCAACACAGAGATTGTATGCCAGGTTCCTGCCAATGCAGAAGTTGGTACCTACAAGATCGTGATGGAAGACCCAGACGGCAACAAGATTGAAGGTCCTGAGTTCAAGGTAGTTCCTGCAGAAAAGGATATCGCTACTATCACAACCAACATTGACAACAGCGCCATCAAGTATCCATACAACTTCACTTGGGATGACACCGGTCGTTTCCGTATCATGAAGGCAGACCTCATCAAGTTGGGTGTCAAGGTAGGTTCCAAGATGCTCTTCTATAAAGAAGCAGGAGCTACCGGTCAGGTTCAGATCAACAACGCCAACTGGGGCGCTATTGATACTGTATCAGACTGGGATGGTAATAAGGATTGCATTGTAAAAGTATTCGATGCAGCCATGATGGAAGCCGTGAACAGCATCTCTGACGGTTGGGGTGATACTGCATTCATCCTCCAGGGCGACCTGAAGAATGTAACCAAGATTACTATCCTCCCATAAGATAGAAATATTTAACATAAAAAACGCATTTATGTGAAATATAATTCGTAAATTTGTGGCGTAGTTATATTAACTGCGCCACATTTTTAATTAAAACCAAAACATCAACCCGATATGAAGAAAATAGCATTATCCTTACTGATAGCTCTGAGCTGCATCTCTGCCAAAGCTGCAGACGGCAAGTCGCTGTTCGTATCATTCAACGATGGTAGCAAGATAGAGTTTGCACTGAGCACTCAACCGGAAATAACCTTCGGAAATGACAAGATGACCGTGACTTCCACTGCCACTACCGCCAGTTATGAACTGT
The DNA here is from genome assembly GCA_900556795.1 of uncultured Prevotella sp. Classification (GTDB taxonomy): domain Bacteria; phylum Bacteroidota; class Bacteroidia; order Bacteroidales; family Bacteroidaceae; genus Prevotella. The sequence continues at coordinate 9,033 of USQD01000023.1, forward strand.
GGAAGGTTTCTACCTTCACCTACGGTACCACCACGGGCATCCAGCAAATTGAAACCAACAGTAAGTTTGCCTTCGAAGGTGACCGCATCATCGTGGATGGAACCCACAACAAGGTGAGCGCCTTCGCTCTCGACGGAAAGGCAGTAAGCCTCTCTCCTATCCTCGCCGGCGACAAGACCATCATCTCACTGGATGAACTGACCCACGGCGTATATATTATCAAAATCAATAACAAATCCATCAAAGTAGCAAGACAATGAAAAAAATATTACTCTCACTCCTGGCAGTAATGATTTCATTCACTGCCTTGGCACAGACTAAGGGGGACAAGTTGACCATCAACATGAGAAACGGAACATCGCAAGCCTGGGATCTGACAGCAGACGGAAAGACTCCTGTTTCTAAAATCACACACTCTGCAGATGGTAAAGTGGGATTCGTGATGACGGGTCTGGAAGACTATGATGCTTTCGAAACCTACGACATCAACGACATCAATAACATCTCCTTCTCTATCTATCACGAAAGCGAAGTAGGCGATGTGAATCTTGCAGACCCTTCAGCTACAGACAAGACCAAGCGTCTCTACAAATATCTGCAGCTGAATTATGGCAGCAAGACCATCTCTTCAATCATGGCAGACGTTAACTGGAACACCAAAGAGGCTGATAAGATTTATAAGGCAACAGGCAAATACCCTGCCATGAACTGCTATGATTTTATCCATATCTATGTTCCTAAGCAGGGTTCCAACGGCTGGATCAACTACAACGACATCACTCCTGTCACCAACTGGGCAGACCAGGGCGGACTGGTATCGCTGATGTGGCACTTCAACGTGCCTAAGACAGAAAGCACAGAGCCTGGAACTAATGGCAGTGGCGTGACCTGCACCCCATCCGAAACCACCTTCAAGGCAGCCAACGTATTTACTGCTGGCTCTTGGGAGAACAAATGGTTCTATCAGGAGATGGACAAGGTGGTGGAAGTTCTGCAGAAGTTGCAGGATGCAGGCGTTGTTGCCATTTGGCGACCATTCCACGAAGCTGCCGGTAATGCCTGTCTGAAATCAGGTGACAGCTGGGGTAAGTCCTGGTTCTGGTGGGGATATAATGGTGCTGAAACTTACAAGAAGCTTTGGCAGACCATGTTTGATTACTTCCAGAACAAGGGAATCCACAACTTGATTTGGGCTTGGACTACACAGAACTACAATGGCGATGCAAATACCTATAACAATGATGCCGACTGGTATCCTGGCGACAAGTATGTAGATATCATCGGTCGCGACCTCTACGGTTATAATGCAACCAAGCAGTCTCAGGAGTTCAAGGAGATTCAGGCACGCTATCCTGGTAAACTCATCGCTCTGGCTGAGTGCGGAACTGATGCCAACAACAATACAGCTACAGCAGGTATTGACGAAGCATGGAACGCCGGTGCAAAATGGAGCTTCTTCATGCCTTGGTATGGAAGCAACATGCCATCCAACGACTGGTGGAAGGCAGCATTGAGCAGCAAGAACGTGATTACCCGTGACCAGGTGAACCTGAATGCCAACTACGTAGAGGAAAGCGCAGTAGATGCTGTGAAGAACATGGGCATCGGTACCAATTTCGGCAACTGCACAGATGCGGTTGCCATGTGGCTGAACATGGGCAGCAACTCGGTTACTGATTTCGAGAAAGCTTGGGGACAGGAGCCGACAACCAAACCGATGGTAGATTACCTGAAGAAGAACGGTTTTAATTCTGTCCGCATCCCAGTTACCTGGTTCCAGCACATGAAGGAAGACGGAACCGTGGATGAAGCCTGGATGAACAGAATACAGGAAATCGTTGATTACGTCATTGATAACGGAATGTACTGCATCCTGAATGTTCACCATGATACAGGTGCAGACGATGAGAAAGTAAAGCACTGGATCAAAGCCGATGAAGCCAACTACAACGAGAACAAGGAGAAATTCGAGAGTCTCTGGACTCAGATTGCCACCCGTTTCAAGAACTACGACCAGCACCTACTCTTCGAAGGCTACAACGAGATGCTAGATGCTGACAACACCTGGAATGCACCAAAGAATGCTAGCAGCTACGTAGGTTTGAACGGATATGCCCAGAGTTTCGTGAATGCAGTACGTGCTACCGGTGGCAACAACGAGACCCGCAACCTCATCATCAATACCTATGCTGCAGCTAATGGTGACGACGTATTGAACAACCTCGCCATCCCTACCGACAAGGTGGATGGTCATATCGCAGTAGAAGTTCACACCTATGCTCCATGGGACTGGTTTGCCCAGAAAGGCAAGTGGGATGCTTCCTGCAGCAATGAAATCAAGAATATGTTCACCCGCCTGAAAAATAAGTTCATCAGCAAGGGCATTCCTTGCATCATCGGTGAATATGGTACTCACGGAAGCAAGAGTGTCAGCAAAACCAGTTCTGCCAGCGAGATTCAGGCTGCTGCCGACCAGGCTGCCGACATCGTGAAGCAGGCAAAGGCATACGGCGTAGCGACCTTCTACTGGATGAGCATCTTCGACGGAACAGACAGAAGTGTGCCACAGTGGACCTTGCCTACCGTGGTAGAAGCTATGAAAAAGGCTTATAATGAATAACAAATTATGAGAATCAAATATATTATATTGATGTTCGCGGCCCTCCTGGCTTTCTCTTCATGCGGTGAGAAGAAAAAGAAATCGTATGACGAGATTGCCATGAGCGGTCTCACAACCCGCACAGAGAATCTGAAAACCAACATCAAGGCGTATGCCAACAAAGGTACGCTGATAGGCCAGATGTATGGAACCTTAACCGGAATAGGCTGGAACCGCTGGCAATGTGACAGCGACCGATGCGACTTGAAAACTCTCTGCGGTTACCGTCCGGCAGCAAATGGATATGAGTTGGCTGGCATTGAAAATGGAAAATCACAGAACATAGACGGCATTCCGTTCAAGGCTATCAGGGAAGATGTGCTGAAACACTTCCGTAAGGGAGGCTTACTCATCATGAACTGGACAATGCCTGATTATAACGGCAATGATGATATGCTGGAGGAATATACCAAACAGGTTGCCAAATATCTTGATACACTGCAAGATGGTTATGGTATCAAAGCACCTGTAGTACTCAATCTTCTTCCTGTAGACGGTAAGACATGGTACTGTAAACTCAGCAAAGACGATTATATCAGTCTTTACAAGAAGATACAGGATCTCTTGGATGACGAAGATGTAACAAATGTAGTTTATAGTTATTCTGAAACCTACCAGCCGGGCAAGAATCTGATGGATCGCTATCCGGACAACAAGATTGATGTGATCAACGTGACATATCTGCAAAGCAAAAATGCCATCGACCTCCCACTCTACCAGAAGAGCATCAAGGAGATTGTGAAGCAGACTCTGCCTTTTGCCCAAGACCACAACAATGCCTTCGGACTGACAACAGGAGTAGAATCTATTGGTGATTCCAGTGTTTTTTCAGAGACATTGCTTACAGTACTCAAGCAGCATCACATAGCTTACCTGATGTTTGGCAGAAACCAGGGAGAACCGATTGAGGAGCATTACTATACTCCATATCCAGGTGTATCGAACAAGAAGACTCATGGGTTCATGGAAATGATAAATGATGAAGTTTGTGTTTTCCTGGAAAAGCTAAACGGACTATATCTTGAACATTAATCAATGTTCGAAACGGATAAAATCAAAAAGAGAGGGTATTCACATACCCTCTCTTTTCTTTTCAACAAACTAAAAATATAACTCTATACTATTTCTGAACATACTTTTTACCGTTCTTGATTACTACACCCTTATAAGATGCATTAACCTGCTGACCAGCGAGATTGTAAACCTTAGCATTCTTAGCAGCTGGAGCTACAAGGGTATTTGATATATTAGTTGGAGTATTATCTTCCAATAATACATAAGCGTGAGCTAACTTGCATTCATTATAGATATTGAAAGTTACACCACCCTTATGATATCCACCATCAACATAAGCATCTGTACCATTTTTGGCAGCCTTCTTAAAATCACCAACAGTAACAAAGATATCAAAATTCTTACCATCAGCTGCTTTCAATTCATAGGTTGGACTCCAATTATCAGAATTGGCAAATCCACCAATACCCCAACCATTGCGAGATGCATAAGGATCTGTCGTATTCTCGAAGCTTAGTTTTACCTTTGTATCATCAGCATATTTGTCAAATTCTGAAGCCAAAATAGTATGACCTTCAACCAATGTCAATTCAACCTCAGTCTGCTTAACCGCATTTTGGAAATAAGCACTCTTGAAAGTGACAGTCTTAGGAGCACCATCTGCACACTGCAAATAAATCTGGCGAACAACGTTCTTATGATCAGCATTCAGTGGAACAGTAATCTTATTGTCGGTACCCATTGCAGTTGAGCAAATTGTTTTATCATCATCACCTTTGGCATCATATTCTACAACAACCTGAACATTAACAGATCGGAAGAGCACACGTCTGAACTCCAGTCACGTTTCGGAATCTCGTATGCCGTCTTCTGCTTGAAAAA
>USQD01000024.1 GCA_900556795.1 uncultured Prevotella sp.
GACGGCATACGAGATTCCGAAACGTGACTGGAGTTCAGACGTGTGCTCTTCCGATCTAAACCGCACAACAGCTGTTGTGCACTTGCATAGCAGCTGATATGCACACGCATAACAAGTGATGTGCAAGCGTATAACTCCTGCTATGCAGTGACCGAAATCATTTTGGGCTGCCTAAAAAATCGCCTCACCGATAATTCGGCAAGGCGATTATAAAGTTTATATCATCCTATGTGATTACTTGCTCTCTTCCTCAGCCTTCTTGGTCTCAGGTGCATTAGGACCATAGTAACCATAGTAAGCCTGGTAGCGAGTGTAACCCCAGTTAGCCTGTGCCTTCTCAGGATCGAGTTCCTTAGCCTTATCAAGAATCTTGATAGCCTCCTGATAAACCACCTTACGACCCTGAACAGCCTGGATTTCACCAGCCTTGCTGTTATAGCAAGCACCAAGATATGTCATAACAACAACGTTGTCTGGCTTTGCCTCGAGAGCCTGCTTGAGGCACTTGATAGCGTTGTTAGCATCATTCTTCTGGATATACATCATACCCTTGTTGGCAAGAGCTACGAAGTTTTTAGGATCCTTAGCGATAGCTGCATCCAAAAGCTCAGTCTGCTCTTTCTCCATCTTCAAGGCAGAATACATAGAGTTCAAGCCATCGAGCATTACATCATTAGATGGATCCTTGGCATAGAGATCCTTCAGCTTGTTAACGTAGTTCAAAGAGTCTTCCTTAGTCTTCAAACCATCCTTCATTACATAGAGCTTGAGGTTAAGAGCGTCCTTAGCCTCTTTTTCGCTTGTCATGGCGATGTCGCAATACTTCTCGCAACGAGCAGCATCCTTAGCCTGATAAGCATAGCGAGCTGCGAAGAGAGCAACCTGGCCGATGTATTCCTTCTCAGCTTCCTTCTGCTTTGCATCAACTGATGCGAAGAGAGGCTCTGAATCTGTATCGAGGAATGCACCCCAATACTTCAATACTTCATCAGCCTTATTGTTCTGAGCTGCAGTCTGACCAGCATTTACAAGCTGCTGACGAGCACCCCAAACACGAGTAGCATTGCCATTGAACTTAGGAGCAACCTTACCCTTTGCATTTGGCAACTGGTCATACTTATAGCATTCGATAGCATTCATCAATGCATTGTAAGCACCCTCGTTCATTACGTTCTCATCAACAGGATCATTCTTCTTCATGAGCTGATTAGTCTGCTGAATAGTCTGCTGTTCGTTGAAAACCTTCATACCAAGGTCTACCAACTTGTTGTAAGCCTTAGCCTTCTCTGCATCATTAGCAAACTGACTCAAGTTCTGCTTTACCAAAGCCTCAGCCTCAGCATAAGTCTTTGCCTTCATGACAGCCTTGAGTGCGTCACTGTCACCTGCGAATGCTGATGTGGCACCCAGTACCAACATAGCAGCTACGATTAACTTTTTCATTTTGTTTAAAGTTTAAAAAGTTGAAATTTATAAATTCTTTACGCTTCGTCTATATGAATATGAACGAGTGTTCAGGATGTTACTCCTGAACGTTCTCGTCATCTTGATTCTCCAACTCAGCTTCTGCCTCAGCTGCTTCTTCAGCAGTCTTGGCACCAACAGTATCGTTTTCTATTTCCTCGCTCTTCTTTGCCCAGGCAGAACGGCTTTCCTCTTCTACCGAAGCTTCGAGTTCTGAACTCATCACCTTACATACGCTGGCAATGACATCATTCTTCTTAGCCAGATTGATGAGGCGGACACCCTGAGTAGCACGACCCATGATACGGCAATCGGCAACAGCAAGACGAATCACGATTCCACTCTGATTGATAATCATGAGGTCGTTATCATCGGTTACGTTCTTGATAGCTACCAGACGACCGGTCTTTTCAGTAATGTTAAGAGTCTTCACACCCTTACCGCCACGGTTGGTTACACGGTAATCTACTACGTCAGAACGTTTACCATAACCCTGCTCGCTGACAACCATCACGGTTTCCTTCTCAGGATCATTGACTACAATCATACCAATCAAGGCATCATCACCCTCATCGAGACGCATACCGCGAACACCGGTAGAAGTACGTCCCATGGTACGGATCTGATTCTCATCAAAACGAACGGCACGACCGTTTCTGTTGGCAAGAATCAACTCGTTATGACCATTTGTCAAACGAACATCTACCACCTCATCACCCTCTACGATGTTGATAGCAATCACACCGTTAGTACGTGGACGTGAATATGCCTCGAGACATGTTTTCTTTACTGTACCATTCTTGGTAGCAAAGACAATATAGTGATTATTGATAAATTCGGCATCATTCAAGCCTCTCAGGCGAAGGAATGCATTTACCTGATCATCATTCTCGATATTGAGGAGGTTCTGGATGGCACGACCCTTAGAATTGCGGTCGCCCTCAGGAATCTCATAGCACTTGAGCCAGTAGCAACGTCCCTTCTTGGTGAAGAACAGCATGGTCTGGTGCATAGTTGCAGGATAGATATACTCAGTGAAGTCCTTATCACGGGTACGTGCACCCTTAGAACCTACACCTCCACGAGCCTGCTCACGGAACTCTGACAATGGAGTACGCTTGATATAACCAAGGTGACTCACGGTAATAACCACAGGATCATTTGGATAGAAATCCTCTGGATTGAACTCATGATCATCTGGCTTAATCATGGTACGGCGAGCGTCACCATACTTCTCCTTCACCTCATTGAGTTCATCCTTCATTACCTTCTTGCAAAGCTCAGGATCGTTCAAGATCTGATTCAAGTAGTCGATGGTCTTCATCAACTCATTGAACTCGTTATGCAACTGTTCCAGACGCAAGCCTGTCAACTGGCTGAGTCGCATGTCTACGATTGCCTTACTCTGCAGTTCATCCAGTTCAAAACGCTTCTCCAAGTTGCGCTGAGCATCAGATGGAGTCTTGCTGGCACGAATGATATGTACTACCTCATCAATATTATCACAAGCGATAATCAGACCTTCAAGAATATGAGCACGTTCCTGCGCCTTCTTCAACTCGAACTGAGTACGACGGATTGTTACATCATGACGATGGTCAACAAAGTACTTCACGCATTCCTTCAAGCTCAAGAGGCGTGGACGGCCATTGACAAGAGCAATGCAATTCACTGAGAATGAACTCTGAAGAGCTGTCATCTTGAAGAGTTTGTTCAAGAGAACGTTGGCATTGGAATCACGTTTTACATCAACAACGATACGCATACCCTGACGGCCAGACTCATCATTTACGTTAGCAATTCCATCTACTTTGCCTTCCTTGGCAAGATCGGCAATTGCCATCACGAGCTGTTCCTTGTTTACACCGTAAGGAATCTCTGTGATTACGATCTTATCATGACTTTCACCACTTTCAATTTCAGCAGTGGCACGAACAACGATTCTACCCTTACCAGTCTCGTAGGCATCCTTCACTCCCTGGATACCATAGATAGTAGCACCTGTAGGGAAGTCTGGAGCAGGAATATACTGCATCAAGCCATCAGTATCGATATCAGGATTATCGATATAAGCACAGCAACCATCAATCACCTCGCCCAGGTTGTGGGTAGGGATATTTGTAGCCATACCTACAGCAATACCATTACCGCCATTCACAAGGAGATTAGGAATCTTTGTTGGCATGACGGTAGGCTCCTGAAGCGTATCATCAAAGTTGTTCATCATGTCAACGGTCTCCTTATCGAGGTCGTCCATGATGTGTTCACCCATCTTGGAAAGACGGCACTCTGTATAACGCATAGCAGCAGGAGAGTCGCCATCCACAGAACCGAAGTTACCCTGTCCGTCGATGAGAGTATATCGCATATTCCATTCCTGACCCATACGAACCAAGGCACCATATACAGAAGAGTCACCATGTGGGTGGTACTTACCGAGCACCTCACCTACAACACGCGCACATTTCTTATATGGTTTGTCACTGGTGTTTCCAATTCCCAGCATACCGTAAAGAATACGGCGGTGCACAGGCTTGAAACCATCACGTACATCAGGGAGGGCACGAGCCACAATCACTGACATCGAATAGTCGATGTAGCTAGACTTCATCTCCTCCTCAATGTTGATTTTCATGATTCTATCATGATCCATTGTCTGATTTTCGTCCATTTCTTATATTTATGTTTATGTATTTTTATTACCATGATTTTAATGGAAAATCGCTCAGAAGGGCATTTATTTGCGTTCTAAGCCGTTTTGCCTCTCCAAAAATCTCGACAAAGATACGAAAAAATATCCATATCCAAACGCTTTATATGCAAAAAAAATCAATCTTTTAGCATTATTTGTCTTTTGAAGAAGAAAAAAAGTTGGCTGGAGGTTTGTTAATACCAAAATAATTTGTAACTTTGCACTACTTTATTAAGAAAGGAATATAGAATATGCAAAATCCATTTGAACATATACAGAAGATTCTAGCACAGTGTGGTGAGAATGTAGCTCGCCGCCATGGCAACAAGATTACGATAGAACATCTAATCCTAGAATTTGTGCAAAAGAACAAAGAGATTAACTACATATTGGAGACAGGATTTAGGGTCGATATCAACGTTCTTGAAAATTCACTCAATCAAGAAATTGCGAAAGCGCCAAATTCCAATTCTGAAGAATCAGAACAGGGGGCTCCTTCCTTGGATGCGACTGCTTCCGAGCTGATGCGCAATGCCATAAAGGAAGCTTATATCTGCGACAATTCACCTTATGTAGAACCTAAGCATGTGCTTCTGGCTCTGCTCAAACAGAACAACAGTTCTATTTCCAGTTTGCTTGCCGACAATGGAATCACATACGATAGTCTCAGAGAGTATCTGAAAAGCCTGAACAGAAAAGCCGATGATGAAGCAGAGCACCAGACGGAAGAGATTGCTGAGGCTGAAGATGCAGAAATGGAAACAGATGAAATTACAGAAGCTGACATTGAGGAAACTCATGATGAAAGTGACTTGGCTGTACAGGAAAATAACGAGAATGACGAAACAGAACCAGAAGAAGATATGGAACAGATAAGCAAACGTCCGAAAGCTAACCTCCTGGATTCTGACGATGAGCCTCTGGACCTCAACACCAATCCTGAAGAAAATAAGAAAACAGCTAAGAAAGAGGGGAAAAAGGCTAAGACAAACACTCCTTTCATTGACAAATATGGCCATGACTTAACTCAGGACGCAGCAAAGGGAATTCTCGACCCAATGGTTGGAAGAGAAAACGAGGTGCAGAGAGTGATGGAGATTCTGGGACGCCGCAAGAAGAACAATCCTGTTCTCATTGGTGAACCAGGTGTGGGTAAGAGTGCAATCGTTGAAGGTTTAGCCCAACTCATCAAGAACCACCAGTCTGCCCCACTCCTCTTTGACAAGCGTGTCATCAGCCTAGATCTAACAGGTCTTGTTGCTGGCACCAAATATCGCGGTTCTTTCGAAGAACGTATCAAGGGAATCGTGAACGAACTTGAGACGCACCCGGAAATCATCCTGTTCATCGATGAAATTCATACACTCATTGGTGCCGGAGGAGCAGAAGGTGCCATGGACGCAGCCAACATCCTGAAACCTGCTCTGGCTCGTGGAGTAATACAATGCATCGGCGCAACAACACTGGACGAATATCGCAAGAGTATTGAGAAAGACGGTGCACTGGAACGACGATTCCAAAAGATAATCATCAATCCGACAACACCGGAGGAGACACTGCGGATACTTCATAATATCAAGGGTACCTATGAGAAATTCCATGAGGTTACCTATAGTGATGAAGCGTTGGAAACATGTGTTAAGCTGACCGACAGATATATTACAGACCGCTTTTTCCCAGATAAGGCTATAGACATTCTTGACGAGGTTGGCTCGCGCGTACATCTTAAGAATGCAAGCATTCCTGATGATATTTTGGAATTAGAGCACAACCTGGAAGTATTGGTTACGAATAAGCAAAATGCCGTAGTGAATCAAAACTATGAATTGGCTGCAGCATATCGTGACCAGCAAGCCCAAATGGAGAAGATGTTGGCACGTGCCAGAGAGAAATGGCAAAACGGAGAAAACGACAGTCACCGTACACCAGTAAAAGTAGACGACATAACTGCCGTGGTGAGTAAAATGACTGGCGTTCCGGTACAACGTATGGCTGAGGCCGAGAATAACCGACTCTTGAAGATGGCTGATAAATTGAAGAGCAAGGTTATCGCACAAGATAATGCCGTAGACAAGATTGTAAAAGCAATACAGCGCAATCGAATGGGCTTGAGAGATCCTAATCACCCTATAGGTGTATTTATGTTCCTAGGTCCTACAGGTGTCGGAAAGACATACCTGGCAAAAAAACTTGCAGAAGAAGTTTACGGAGATTCCAGTGCTCTGATCCGCATCGACATGAGCGAATATGCTGATGATTTCAACTCATCCAGACTGGTAGGTGCACCTCCAGGATACGTAGGATACAATGAAGGTGGACAACTGACCGAAAAGGTTAGACGCAAACCTTACAGCATTGTCTTGCTCGATGAGATTGAGAAAGCTAGCGGCAAGATTTTCAACATGCTTCTGCAGGTACTTGACGAAGGTAGACTCACAGATGGCAACGGCCGTCTCATCGATTTCCGCAATACCATCATCATTATGACTTCGAATGCAGGAACCCGTCAGTTAAAAGAGTTTGGCAAGGGTGTCGGCTTCAAGTCTGGAAGCATAGGAAATGTAGCCAACATGTCGGACAAGGACAAGGAATACGCCCGCAATGTGATACAGAAGAGCCTGAGCAAGCAGTTTGCACCTGAATTTCTGAATCGTCTTGACGAGATCATCACCTTCGACCAGCTCGACATCAATGCCATCAAGCGAATCATTGACCTGGAACTCAGTTCGCTCATCAAGCGCATCAACGATATGGGTTATGGCTTCCAGATTACAGAAAAGGCAAAGCAGCTGGTTGCAGAGAAGGGATATGATGTACAATTTGGTGCCCGTCCATTGAAGCGCGCCATCCAAACTTATATAGAAGATGGAATCTGCGAATTGCTGATGCAGGGTAAATTGAAAAAGGGAAGCATCATCAATGTCGGAAAATGCCCAGGTAAGGACGAGTTGACTTTCAAATAAAAAATGAAGAGTCAATAACACTTCATTAAAAATATAAAGCGAAGCCCCTGTGCCTGCAAAGAGCACAGGGGCTTTACTTTTCATGTAAATTCTACAAGCTATTATTAAGCGCCATCAAGGCAAGTACAGCTTCATTGTATTCATTGATAATATCGGCTTGTTTCATTCTCATATCGATTGCCTCCTTTAAGGCATTCACATATTCCACATAATTGATTTCACCATTCTCATATTCCGTGGTACTCAGACGAACTATCTCATTGGCTTTATCAATATTCTCACCATTGTAATATTGCAACTTCTTCGTGGCATTCTGCAAACGGTTATACCCCAACCGGTAATCACGTTCTTTCTCGCGGCGTTCCTGCTGCATATTCAGCTCTGCCAGCTCCCGATCTTTCCTTGCGGCCTTCACCTTGGCCTTGGTGGCACCATAAAAAAGAGGTACCCCCACACCAATTTCAAAACCAAAGAAATTACCTTCTGTAAAACGCTGACGGTCTATATGATATGGATCCCAGCTGGAAATCAGCAACTGCGAACGTAAAGCCAGAGAAAGCGAAGGCGCATAACCGGTCTTTGCACTTTTTATCTCCTGATCGAGTGCCTTCAGGCGGTCCTGCTGATACTGGGCATCAGCCGTCTGCTGGTAATTAAACGAACTACTGATAGATGAATCCAATATGATAAGATGAGACTCTGACGGCAATATAGGCTGGTCAGAATTCAGAAGATTCATCAAAATCATCTGCTGATTCTCTGCCTCCGACTTCACATTTCTCATTTCCAGCAGATTCTCATCACGCAGACGCTCTGAGGTAAGTACTTCCAACTGTCGGGTTTCGCCTGCCTTGTATCGCTTACCGGCAATTTCACAATAACGATTCAATATAGAATCAAGACGCTGAAGAATACTCAGACGATAGGTCTGATACAGCATCGCATAGTAAGTAGAAGCAATTTCCTGCTTCAACTGTTGCCTGGACACATTCAATCTGCTCTTTTCCGCCTGCGTCTCTGCTTTCAACTGTTTCTTCCTAGCTGCATAGACAGTTGGAAAATCAATGCTCTGTGAAAAGGTAAGTCCATTATCAGTATCACCACTAGAAGCCGGATTCTGAGAAAAAGCCACCTCGGTTTTATCTACATCCCAAGCTGTTCCTTCCATTACCTTGGCACGTTCTATCGTTTTTCTACCTGCCTGGAGCAAAACATTCTGCTGTTCAGCCAAATCAAAGCATTGCTGCAAAGTCATTTTCTTCCCAGGCAGACTCGCATCAAAAAACTGGGCATGGACTGTTCCTGGCAGCAGCAATGTCATGACCAAGAATATTACCTTTCTAAATGTTCCTATATACTTCTTCATGATAAGTTATTTTTTAGTAAATGTCTTGTAGATGGCTGGCAACACAAGCAATGTGAGCAACGTACTTGTTATCAAACCACCTATCACTACAGTAGCCAACGGGCGCTGCACCTCTGCACCATCGCCCTGCGAAAGTGCCATTGGCAAGAAGCCCATAGAAGCAACAAGAGCTGTCATTAAGACAGGGCGCAAACGAACCATACAACTCTCGATGATGCGATGATGAATCACTTCAGAGACATTGGCAGAAGTGTTATCAGGCGAAGCCTTCTCTTCACGCTGCATCTGATTCATCTGTCCAATGAGTACAATGCCATTGAGAACTGCCACACCAAAAAGGGCTATGAATCCTACTCCTGCCGAAATACTAAACGGCATTCCCCTGAACCATAAAGCCCATACACCACCGATTGCTGCTAAAGGAATGGCAGAGAACACAAAGAGCGACTCACGAACATTCTTGACCGTAGCATAGAGCAGCAGCAAAATGACGACAAGCGCTATCGGTATTACGACCATCAGACGCTGGGTTGCACTCTGCAGGTTTTCAAATTCGCCACCATAATTATAATAGTAGCCATCCGGCAGCTTCAACTTTTCATCGAGAATCTCCTGTATATCTTCAACGGTACTCTGCACATCTCTGCCCTTCACGTTGAATCCTACATAGATGCGACGGGCTCCATTTTCGTGAGACACCTGTGCCGGAGCTGGTTCATAGACGATATCCGCAACTTGTGAAAGAGGAATCTTAGAACCATCAGCCAATGGAATACTCAATTCCTGCAGGGACTCTGCATTACGCTGAGAAGGATCCATACGAAGCACAATATCAAACTTCTTGTCACCTTCATAAAGTGCGCCAGATACAGCTCCGGCAAAGGTGGTTTCCAAGACCTGATTGATTTCATCTACGCTCACTCCATAAGAAGCCATGCGTTCATGATTGTATTTCACCTGAATCTGAGGCAAACCCGATACTTCCTCTACAAAAATGCCACTCACACCCGGTACACGCTCTATCATCTTCTTCACCTTACCGGCTTCAGAAGTCAAGACATCAAGATCCTCACCGAAGATTTTGATAGCCACGTCCTGCTTGATACCCGTCAGCAACTCATTGTTACGCATCTGTATAGGTTGCGAAATCTCAGCTTCCAAACCAGGAATCGCCTTCAAAGTTTCCTCCATCTTCTCCATCAACTCCGGAGTAGTTTCTGCAGACGTCCATTCTGCCTTCGGCTTGAGGGCAATCATGATGTCAGCACGTTCTACAGGCATCGGGTCTGTAGGAATCTCTGCACTACCAATGCGGCTCACCACCTGTTTGATTTCCGGATACTGCGCCTTCAGCAGCTTTTCTGCCTTGGTACAGCTCTCTACCATCTGAGAGAGCGAAGTACCTTGTGACATACTCATCTCTACAGCGAAATCACCTTCTTCCAAACTAGGAATAAACTCACCTCCAAGGAATTTGAAACCAACGATACTCACACAGAACAATCCGACAGCAGCAGTAATAACATCTTTATTGCGAGCCAGCACCCAGTCGAGAACCGGCCGATACCAACCTTGGAGTTTCTCTATCATCTTATCAGAGAAAGTCTTTCGGTTATGTACTTTACGACTCAACAACAGTGAGCTGAGCATTGGCACATAGGTAAGCGAAAGAATGAAAGCACCAAGAATGGCAAAGAAAACAGTCAGCGCCATCGGACGGAACATCTTGCCTTCAATCCCCACCAAGGTCATCAGCGGAATATACACTATCATAATCATAATTTCACCGAACGCAGCACTCTGTCGGATGCGAGAAGCAGAAAAATGCACCTCTTCATCCATCTGACTCTGGGTAAGGGCAAATGGAATATTCTGTCCGCCATTCTGACTTTGAGCCAGATAAGCAGCTCTCACTTCGGGCTGTGAAAAATGGCCTGTATTAATATGTGTAACTACCGCCTCAACAATGATAACGGCTGAATCCACTATCATTCCAAAGTCGATAGCTCCGAGCGACATCAGATTGCCATCAATACCGAAAGCCTTCATCATACCGAAGGCAAAGAGCATACTGAGCGGAATCACGCTGGCAACCACCAAACCTGCACGCCAATTACCCAAAAAGATAACCAGCACAAAGATAACAATGAGTCCACCCTCAATAAGGTTTCTGGCGATGGTACCCTCTACTCTATCCACCAGGTTGGTACGATCTATGAACGGCTCTATCACAACGCCTTCAGGCAGCGATTTCTGAATCTGCCGAATGCGCTCCTTCACATTCCGACTTACTTCCTGAAAGTTTTCGCCTTTCAGCATGATGGCGATACCAGCTACGACTTCACCTTCTCCATTGCGGGTAACAGCACCAAACCGGGTAGCATGCCCCAATTGAACCTTTGCTACATCACCCACCTTTACGGGTGTACCACCAACAGTCTTCACCGTAATATTGGCAATATCCTTCAGGCTCTTGACGGTTCCGATTCCTCGGATATAATATTGGTTGGCATTTTCTTCAATATAGCTTCCACCGGTATTGGCATTGTTCTTTTCTAGCGCATCAAACACTTCGCTAACGGTAATATTGTTGGCATTCAGCTGGTCAGTATTCACTGCCACCTCATATTGCTTCACGTAACCGCCCCAACCACTCACTTCAGCAACACCGGGAGTTCCCGAAAGCTGCTTTCTTACTATCCAGTCCTGCAAAGTTCGCAATTGGGTAAGAGAGTATTTATGCTCATATCCTTCCTTGGCTCTTACCGTATAATGGTAGATTTCACCCAATCCGGTAGCAATAGGTCCCATCTCTGTATCGGTATTCTTTGGTAACTCTTTCTCTATCTGAGTCAGCACTTGACTCACCTGCGAACGAGCCCAATAGATATCTGCTTGATCATCAAACACCAAGGTGATGACGGAGAGACCACTACGCGAAATACTTCGACGTTCCTGGAGCCTAGGAATATTGGCGAGCGCCATTTCCACAGGAGTGGTAACATATTGTTCCACTTCCTGCGCTCCAAGAGAAGGGGCTTGGGTTATCACCTGCACCTGATTATCAGTAATATCAGGAGTAGAATCGAAAGGAAGATGAACAAGCGACCAGATGCCCCATACAATTAGGGCTATAGAGAGAACTCCAATCACCAGCTTATGGCGAATGGAATAAGTAATCAATTTCTGAAACATAAGCTTTAATCTAAATTCTTTTACTGTCAATTAATGAATCATCAACTAAAGCTTAGTGGGCATGTTCACCATGTTCTCCTGTAAGCGATGCGAGATAAAACGCATTATCGGTAACTATTTTCTTGCCTGCCTTCAGATGGGCGCAAAGCTTCACTTCTGTAAATCCACCGCCTGTAACGCCAGTGCTAACCTCATGTCGGGAGAAACTATACTCACCCTTCTTTGGTTCTCCATTGAGAGCAAAGACGTACTGCTTACCATCGGTAGAAACAATTGCTTCAGAAGGCAAGGCAAGACATCTCTGTGAACCAGTAGCAATCTGTCCACTCACATACATACCATCAAAGAGCTTGATATGATTGATACGACTTGTTTTCAATGACGAATCATCCATTTTTACATGAACAGCAACAGATTTCGAACCGTCGTTAAAGTATTGGTTCATACCATAAACTGTACCAGACAGCTTGACTCCAGGCTGATTGGTCAAAGAGAAAGTTACGCGATTACCCACCTCCACCTTGGCCAAATCTTTCTCAAAAACATTCAGATCGCATTCCACTGCCTGAGTATTGCGAATTTTCATCAGCGGAGTCTGCATATCTGCATAACTGCCCAGACTTGCCGTCAACTGACTGACAACACCGGAGATAGGTGCACGAAGAGGAAAAGCCGTAGTAAACTTACCTTTGGCAACAGCCGAAGTAGAAATGCCCATCTGAGCGAGCTGTCTGCCAATACCCAAAAGATTGGCATGAGCCACTTGGTAATCTTTCCGTGTCTGCTGTAAGGTGCGCTTCACACCTGCTCCCTGCTTACTGAGCAGAAGTTGGCGCTCCCAATCAGCCTTGGCAAGTTCACACTCCTTGGCAGCAGAGTAATACTCACGCTGAAGACTTACCACATCTGTATTTTCAACAGTAGCAACAACCTGTCCTCTATGAACAAGCTGCCCTTCTTTTACAAAAATAGATTTCACGATACCGCCCATCAAAGAGGCAACATCACCCATCGCCTGTGCACGCAGTACAAGCGATCCTTTAGCTTCTATGGTGGCATCCATCTCGCGCTCCACAGCCTCACCCATCTTCAAATCTACGGTACTGACCTGCTTGGCAGTCAACGGGATATGATCAAAATCTACTTCTTCATGCTCATGCTCCTCGTGTGCATGAGCCTCAGAACCGGTCTGTTTCGCAAAGAAAGCGAATCCAGCCCAGGCTATCGCCGTAACGGCGACAATCAAAATGACTCTTTTCATGTTTGTCTTTTCTTCTATTTTATAATTCTACACTACAATTTCACACAACGAATCTTATCAGAAATCCGTTGGCAAAAGTACACAAAAAATCTTGCAACTCAGTTGCATTCGAATCTTCAAACCGATTTCTGCAACCAAGTGGCAAACTTGTAAAATCATAAAATAGAAGGAGGTCCCCGTCTGCTATAGCCTGCCGCCAATTCCTCAGCAAGAGGAGAAGCAGCCACATGCTGCCATCTCACTAAAATGAGGGAGAGACGAGGGAGGGTTAAAAGAGAAGGACAAGACAAGACCACAAACTGATGGTTCTCATCTACCAGCAACTTGCGGATATTCTTCACCACCTTGGAATTGACTACAAACTGATGCATTTGACGAACGCTACAGTTCTCACGATCACCTTCGCTCTCCTGGTCATGATGCTCAGTATGCTCATCATTGATATTGCCGTCCTGCTCACATTGTTCTTCTACCATACAGATACGCCCTTTGTGGTGATGATGTATCATCACCGTAGATAGCATGATACTCATGGTGGCTATCCAAAGACAGAATATGTACAGTATTCTTTTC
>USQD01000025.1 GCA_900556795.1 uncultured Prevotella sp.
AAGCGGTTTATGTGGAAGATGGCCATGTTTCAGAGCGCAAGAAATCTCTATGCCTACCTGGTTGTGCTGATGCTTATATTCATCAACTGGTGTTGTCATGTCACGGCTCCAAATCTCTCCGTAGTAGTGTCAACACTCCTGACTCTGGTACTGCTCAACAAGAAAATCGCAGAAAGCACCTTCCATCTTTTGCATGAGAGAAAAAGTCTGTGGTTCGCCACCTTGCTGCTCTCGATGGTTTGCTTCGCCTTACCTTATATGAACAGCATGTCCCTGTTTCTCTTTGCCATCAGCGTGGCAGCAGTCTTCTATCCATCTGAAAGAGTTCTTCAGCTTAAGAGCCATCTTGAGGCCATCAACAATCCGAAGGATCTGCTTACGCTGATTATCAGAAATTACTATTAGGTGCCACCTGCAACTGGCACAGAATCATATCCACTTGCTCAACATTCCAAAATCAAAAATGACTCAAATGACTCATCACCCCAATCAACAGACACCCGAAGCAGACAGATGCAGAGGTGTTGACCGTTCGTTGCTGGAGTTTCTGAAGCCTAAAGCAGAGGAACGTTACAGCAAGCTGGAAGCCTACTGCGACCTGCTTTCGAAAGCATCCTCAGGAGCCTATCAGTCTCCGGGAACCGATGGAGCCCTCCAGCTGTTGCCCGGCCAGTTTGTTGCCACCATTTCCGAACTTGCCCGTCAGTGGCAATGGCAGCGTGCCACGGTTCGCCAGTTTATCTCCGGACTCACCAAACTTGGTCAGCTTTCCGTAGAGCCATACTCCAAGAGCTTCATCTTCTCTGTCAACCTGGAGCAACGTCTGTCTCTTCTTATCGAGAGTCCGGACGACATCCTCGACTTCTGCACCATGCAGTTCATCCGCTTCATCAAAGGCAGAGCCACCGCCAAAGAAGTGGCCGATTCCTACAGCCGTTATTACGACTTGAAGATGAACATGGCCAAGCAGGAAGGATATGGAGGCATTTCTGCCAGGCGTGTACTCAACCAGCAAGCCCAGGTGTTCGATTCACTGGCAGTTTCCATCCTCCGTTATCTCAATCAGGAGAATGAACTGCCTGAGGAACTTTCCGATTCCGTGAGCCTGCTCTTCGGAAAAGACCATGTCTGGGATTGGCACAAAGTGATCGATTCTCTTGGCATTCTGGCTAAAGCCATCAGTGGCAACACCAAGCCGAGTTATATGGACGAAGTGGCAACCCGATACTCGAAAGCGGAGACAGTACTCCTGGATTGCATCTTCGAGCACTACATCTGTTGCTCCGCATCCAACTACTATGTGAATCCCCCTCGTCCTCTTACTGAGGCCAGGGAGTCATACGAAAAGGTAGCACCTGCGGAATCTTCCGACGATTAAAAACAGCAGTCATATTCCCCTTATTCCATGCGAGGCACGCTGATGGCGATCAGGACGCCCGTTAGCACATCGCTGAATGATTTCAAGCAACGTGAGGCAGCGTGCTTGCACGTGCCACTTTTTTTCAGTCTTGGGAAGCCTAATACCCCGACCTACTGAAGAAGTCGGGAGGGCTGACCAGATAAACAGCAAGCTGGGTCAGATTTCCTTGTGTTGCCAAGACTGAAAAAGGCTCATGGAGTAAGGACTATAGCAAAGAAATACGATATGGGAACATCATCAAAACAGGTAATGGACATCAAGGTTACCAAAGGTCTCGCTTCGGTAGGCAACGAAGAGTTGAGAGACTGGACGGAGAAGGGATGGAACCAGGCCATGCGTGAAGGCAATTACGACCGTAGCCGTGAGCATCTCAACTTTGAGATCCGTCCAGGTGGCATGGTCGCCCCGATAGACAAGAGCCGTCCGCTTACCAGGCGCATGGCAGAAAATCTCGCCTCACGTGGCATCAAAGACCCCAACGAAGGACTGGCAGAACCACGTTTCCGAACCGTGGTGAATTTCATCTTCGGCGGTTCAACGGAACGTATGCGAGAGCTTGCCTTTGGCAATCAGAAGGTAGATTTTGAAAGCAAGGGTGGTAACGAGCATATCCGTAGAATGCCCGAAATAGAAAAGTGGGCACAGGACATCTACCGCTTTGTGGCAGGTAAATATGGAGAGGAAAACATCGTTTCCTTCATCGTCCACTGCGATGAAAAAAATCCGCACGTCCACTGTGCGCTTCTGCCAATTGATAAAGATAAGAAGTTCGCCTTCAAGAAAATCTTCCATGGTCAGAACCGTATAGATTACAAGAACTATCTTCTTGCCCTGCACGATGAACTGGCCAAGGTCAATGAGAAATGGGGACTCACGAGAGGGGTGTCGATAGCAGAGACTGGAGCACGTCACCGTTCAACGGAAGAGTATCGACGATGGCTTGCCAACGAGTGCGTGACGCTCGAAGCCCAGATGCTGAACACCCGGAAAGCCCTCGAAGATCTGAACGTGGAACTCTCCATTGCCCAGAAGAAGCAGAAATCCTTTACCTCTATGATTGAGAATCTGAAGGCTGAAATCAACCGTCTCGAAGCAGAACTCAAACCGCTGAGAGCCTTGCAAGCCAACAGCGACAACATCAGTGCCGACATCGCCCGTAAGATTCAGAGCCTTGAACAGCAGAAGGCAATGGTGGAAGATAAACTGGCAGACAAGGAGAAGAAACTTTCTGAGACTAACCAGTTGCTTGACACCCTCCGCAAGGACAAGGAAGAGATAGAGAAGCAGGCCGGTGAACTGGAAGACAAAGCCAATCAGTCTGAACTCTCCTGGGCGCACAACATGAGCTATCATCTCAACGGCGTGATGCTCGACACCATGGCACATGAGTTTACCACTCGCTTCCCGAATCTCCCTGACAGCGTGAAACTTGACTTCGACGGCACGCTTCTCTGTCAGTTGGCAGAAGACGGAAACCATGTTGTCAAGGTAGCCTTGAACCTCGTGTGCGGTTTCGTGGATGATGCCACGACCATCGCACAGACACATGGAGGTGGAGGCGGCAGTCCTGGCTCAGGATGGGGCAAACGACCGGATGAAGACGATAGGGAGTGGGCAAGAAGATGCCTGGCAATGGCACGCAAGATGTGCGCTCCATCCGTCAGAAAAAGAAAGAAAATGTAACACCATGCTCATTTGTTTACGCAAGTAATCAATCATCAAAGACAACAACATGAGAAAGAAAATATTATCAATAGCAATGATGTGTCTGGCTGCAATGACAGCTTCGGCACAAACTGCCGGACAGAGTTCTGACAGTCTTTATATCCAGAAATCATACAGTCAGGAGCAGATGCTCATGCCTGTTAACCCTACATATCTCAAGCATGTAAGCGAAGCAGCCAACTGGGGTAGAAATTGGTTTATAGAAGCAAAGGGCGGGGCTTCAGCTTTTCTTGGGACGCCCATTGGTTGCGGTGACGTGTTCGACCGTGTCACTCCTCTCTTGCAGATAGGAGTCGGCAAATGGTTCACGCCCGCAATCGGTGGACGAATAGGATTTCAGGGACTCAGCTTCAAGAACGCAGAGTTCCATACGATGAAGTATCAGTATGTCCATGCAGACTTTCTGTACAACGTCACGTCTGGAATCCGTCAGAATGAAAGCGGAATCCCTCTTTGGGATGTGATTCCATTCGTAGGTGTCGGCATGATCCATAATTCCGACTGGATCAACAACTGTACCTGCCAGGGCGGTTCAAGTGGCAGTCATCCGTTTGCTTTCACCTATGGCGTGGAAGCCCGTTACCGCATCAGCGACCGTGTTCATCTCGTAGGAGAGGTGAGTGGAATGCTGACCGCCAGGAACTTTGACGGCATTGGAACCTCAACCAAGTTTGGCGACAACATGATTTCCGTTTCTGCCGGTCTGTCCTTCACGATAGGCAAGACGGGGTGGAAGAGAGTAGTGGATGCAACTCCTTACATCGAGCAGAATCTCGCCCTCCAGGATTACATTGCCTACATGAGGGATAGGAACGCTCATCTGGAAAAGCGACTTGCAGGAAATGACGATGGCAAGACCGTCTATCCGAAAAACAGCTACAGTGGTCTCAACTCCCTCCGTGCCCGACTCTCGATGAATGGCAACAGCAAGCAGGGTGCAATGGGCAGCGGTGATGGCAACATGGCAGGCAATGCAGATGGCTATCGCCCAGATTCCCTTTCATCTTCTGACCACCTGAAAGTAAGCATCGGTGTTCCGGTGTATTTCTTCTTCAAGCTCAACACTGATAAATTGGTTGACAAGTCTCAGCTTGTGAACCTCGAAGACATAGCGAAGATGGCCAAGCAGGAAAATCTGAAGATTAAAATATCCGGTGCAGCCGATAGTGCTACAGGTACTCAGTCCGGCAACCGGGATTTGGGTAAACGACGTGCCAAGTTCATAGCCAAGGCACTCATCAAGCGAGGTGTAGATAAGAGCCAGATCAAAGCCTACAACTTAGGCGGAATCGACAAATATGCGGCGAATGAGGCAAACCGCTTCACAACCGTTGTTTTGCTGAAATAGGCTTAAACGTGTATTCATGAATACGTGAATACATGTACACATATATACATGATATATACTGAACGTAGCTTTTGAGTAAAAGCACTAAAATTCTTCTCTCATACACCATGGGGAGTTTGCTCGTGATGAGTAAACTCCCCTAATTATCTTAAAAAATCTTATTTGTTCAATAGAAAGTTTTGATATTCAGAATATAATCATTACTTTTGCACGTAATATTAGTGGCGATATTATGTGCAATATTAAATATTATATAGATGAAACTGCTGCATATTTCGGCAATATGTTGGGCGAAAAAGTAGCTTTGGAACCAGCAGATAAAGATTTGTTGGAAAGAATCCCTATGAATGTTTCTTCCAGGTTCTCTTTTTATAAAGGATGTATTTTGGGGCAGCACATTTTGATGGCTTGCCTAAAGGATGGTGACTCTGTGCCACCTGCCCAGTTGAAGAAACAATTGGATATTTTAGGTCGACAGACACAGCTCGTCGTCGTATTAATCACTCCATGCATTTCATCTTATAATAAGGTTAGATTGGTGGCACAAAAAGTTAACTTTGTTATCCCCAACAGGCAAATGTTCCTGCCATCTCTTTTGCTTGACATCAAACTAGACAGAAAGGTTGGCTTGGATTTGAAAGAAACCATTCCTCCCTTTGCCCAATGTTTGTTGCTTTATCATTTGCAGATTGAATCCATTGTTGGGGCAACAGGTTATGGACTGAGCGATAAGTTTGGCGTTTCTTATGCGACAGCAAACAAATCATTGCGCTGGCTTGTTTCCAAAGATCTGATTAAGTTGCAAGGAGTAAGGACCAAGATGGTGCAAATTGATTTAAGCAATAGGGAACTTTGGAATAAAGCATTGCCAATGTTGGTTTCTCCGATAGAGCAGCTTTATTATACGGATGCAGTACTTGAAGGACAACAGATAAGTGGGGTGAATGCGCTGGCTTCCTACACGATGCTTAATGAAGAATCAAGGCAATGTTGGGCTGTTACAAAGAAAGAACTGAAAACTTTGGCCATCGTAACCGACAAGCAATTCGGAGAAAATGAAATCCAAGTATGGAAGTATAACCCAAAAATATTAAGTACTGAAGGAGTGGTTGATAAGCTCTCGCTTTATCTGTCATTGAAAGATAATGATGATGAGCGAATACAAATTGAGTTAGAACGATTGATAAATGAAATGTCATGGTAAGAGGAATAGATACATTCAAGGAGTTCTTCAAAGGTTTTGAGGACAATTATGTTATAATAGGCGGTACGGCATGCGAAATCCATGAGGATTTGTATGCTCAGGTGCCTCGTGCTACTAAGGATATTGACATTATCTTAGTGGTTGAAGCTTTGTCGGCTGAGTTTGTAGCCAAATTCTGGGAGTTTGTAAAGAAGGGCAATTATGAGCAGCGAAACAAGGGTGTTAATGAGAATGTAGAGCCCAAACATGAATATTTCCGCTTCATGAAGCCTGCTAATTCTGCTTTCCCATATCAGGTTGAACTCTTCTCACGAAGTCTTGGCTTGATGAATTTCCCAGAGGAGGCTCGTATTACACCGATTCCAGTGGATGAAGACCTTTCAAGTTTATCGGCAATACTCATGGATGAAGACTATTATCGTTTCACGATAGAACATAGCTTGCAGGAAGATGGCGTGCATATCGCCAATATCGAGAGTCTTATCTGTTTGAAAAGCAAGGCTTTCTTGGATTTGAGTCAAAGAAAAGCTAAAGGTGAAAGTGTTGATAGCAAGCATATTGCAAAGCATAAGAAAGATGTTTTTCGTCTTGCAGCAATGCTTACTCCAGCAAGTAGATATGAACTGCCCAATACATTAAAAACTGATGTTTGTGACTTTTGTGATGCTATCATGCAGGATTTGCCTAATGCCGATTTCATCAAGTCAGCAGGTCTTGGCAATGTGACAAGCCTGCAGATTATAGAACAACTTAAGAAATCAATGTTGTAGTCATGGTTAAGATACAATATGCTTCAGATTTACATTTAGAATTCATGGAGAATACCCTGTATTTGGAGACTCATCCTCTTCAGCCTGTTGCTGACATCCTGGTGTTGGCTGGAGATACTGGCTATTTAGGTGATGAAGGCTTTGTCAAACATCCATTCTGGGATTGGGCTTCAGAGAATTTCAAGCAAGTAATAGTAATACCAGGTAATCATGAGTTTTATTTGGGTTATGACTTGGGGCAACTCCATGATGGATGGTGCATGGAAATTCGGCACAATATCAGATGCTATTATAATGCAGTAATACATCTTTCGGATGAAACAGACCTCATCGTTTCTACACTATGGGGATATATAGAGCCGCAGGATGCTTTTTCAACCGAGCGCAGAGTAAATGATTTCTACCGTATTAAGGATTGTGGCGTTGTGATAAACAGTGAACGGTTTAATCAAGAGCATGCTAAGTGCCGTGCTTTCATCGAAAGGGCTGTTAGTGAGAGCCAGGCAAAGTATATTGTTGTGGCAACGCATCATGTTCCATCATTTCAACTGGTGTCTCCGGATTTCAAGGGAAGTCCGATAAACGGTGCTTTCACAGCAGAGCTGGGTAACTTCATTGCTTATAGCCGAATAGATTATTGGATTTATGGTCATTCTCATCGTAACATAGACAGGATAATAGGAAATACTCAATGTGTTTCGAATCAGCTTGGGTATGTGAGTCATGGAGAATCTGAGTCTTTTGATTCAAAGAAATGTATTGATCACTTAAATCGTCGGTCATGACCGACGATTTAAGTTTCATTCTGAAACTTTACGCTTGCACTCAAAATGACCATGAAAGTATTTATTGCATAAAAAAGACAGCCAACATAGTGACTGTCTTTAATTGAATGGGATAAATTATCGTCCTCGATGGTAGTGCTGCTCTTCTTCCTGAGCAACAACCTCTTCTTTTTCCATGTGCTTAGCAACTTCCTTTACGTCGTCCGTTGCATCTTTTGGGAGACCAAAGCGGATGATGTTATCCTTGATTTCTTCTGCGCTTACTTTACGCATCACATCGTATGTACCACCAACTGTTGGATTATATACCACAGCATAATGCTCATCTTCAACAAGGAGATCATCACCACGGTATTTGGTCGGTGATAGATTGATTCTGGAGAGGTCAGGAGCATCACCCTGGTCGTATTCCTTTGCCTCGGTGAGAAGTGCATTGTAGTTACCGTCATCTTTGAACTTGTCAAGACTGTCTGTAGCATCGGTGGTCTGGAGATACGCCACTGATGCGTAATACATCGTTGGAGCTTTCTTTTGCTTCTGCTCTGCCTCTTGACTTTGCTCCTGGTCTATTTTCAGCTGCATGGCATCAATATGCTGGTTGATCATGTGCGAAGCCTTCTTCACATCGGTAAGCGTAGTCTTGATGAACTCTGGCGATTCTTTCAAACTGTCCAACCAGTTTTTCAGATAGCTGGCACTGTCTTCCTTTAGGTGCTTGGTCATACCGAAACGCTGGGCTACCAGGGCTGCACTCAGTTCAGCAACAAGTTCCTCACGGGCGTATTCTGCGCTTCCGAAAGATGCAGGCTTCAATCTGCCCAAATGGTTTTCTGAACCCGTAGAGTGAGCCATCTCATGTCCGAGATTGGTGTAGAAGGACTCTCCATCCTTGAACTGGCGTTTCTCTGGAATGACAATCTCATTCTTCGAAATGCTGTAGTAGGCATTGTCTCCATAGACAGGCTTGATAGGACAGATCCATCCGTTTTCCTTGATCATCTTATCCATGGCAGGGAAAGAGAAGTCATCACCATGATTCAATGGTCGGTTTACTCCTGCAGCTGCCTCCAGCTTTTTGTAGAGTTCCGGACGAGCTTCCTGCAAGTTGGTCTGCGCCACATTAAACACATTGTAAACCTGCAATTTAGGATATACATTATACTCCTTGCGTCGCTCCTCGGACATCAAGCGGTAGTCATCGTATTTGATTTTCTCCCTTGTCTCTTTGTTCACAACGGTGAAAGTCGTGATGAAAACCGGGAAACTCTTCTCGCCTTTGAGGATTGTTACCTGAGGCAAAGCTTCACCATTGTTGTCCTTAACCTGCTGTCTTTTTCCTTGCTTGTCTTTATTGAAGTTCAGACCGGCAACTCTGTCGAAGGTACAGAACACCGGCAACTTATATCCCTGCTTCTCACAGTGCATCATGAGCATCAGGGCATTCATGCCGTTATACTCACGCCCAGATAGGTTCTTAGGCCATGTCAGGGAACCTTCAGTGAACCAAGGCTTCTTCCAGTCATTCTGCAAGGTGTTGATCTTCTCAATCATCATCTCGGCAAACTTGTCCAAAGCCCGGTCTTCACTGCTACGGCCATCTGTATTATATTTCTTGTAATCAGCCATAATCATTCCTTATTGGTTGGTGGATGCTGCTTTCTTCTCCCATGGAGTAAGCTCGTTGATACGGCAAGTAAGGTCGAGGCGGTCGTTGTAGGCTCCCACCTGCAAATCACCCTTGGCATTGATGCCAGCCTTAGCCTGTACCCAGTCTGCCTTTGTTGTGTCAAACTGCATGAAACGAATCCAGGTGTAGGCATAGTTGTCGCCATCCTTCTCGCTGCTGTAGGCAGAGAATAGGGTATAAGGCTTGCCCTTCTTGTCAGTCTTCACCTCAACCTGCTTACCGATAGTTCCTCTAAACTCGATGGTGCCGGTGATTGCGTACTGGCTTCCTGCATTAAAGGTATTCACTCCCGAAGCCGAGAGATTGAGGTAAAGCGCATCGCCTTTCTTATGGAATTGGAGAACTCCTGCCACCTCGATACGGGAACCTACGGGATAGTTGACCAGTTCAGCCTGGTTGTCACTATCCTTGGCTACGCTGATTTCTACAGTCTTGTTGATACCGGTCTTGGCTTGAACCACTACGCTGATTCCAAACGAGATAAACTGCTTACCTTCCTTGCTGGCACGCATCTGTGCCAGGCGACATACCGTGCCGCATACGGTTACATTACATTTAATCATAATAAACTTGGTTTATTGTTTTACTTCATTATTTGATTTGAACAGATTCCTGTCTGTCCTGCTGATCGTCAACGCCTTTCTGGTAATTCTGTGACATCTGCTGAGATACCGTCGCTGCCTGGATGATAGAGACAACACCTCTTCGCTTGTCTTCATCGCTCAGATTGGCATTGCCGAGCGTCTGCTGGAGCTTCGTCATTTCAGCCTGTGTCAGTTCTCTTGCAAACTGGACGGTTCCGTTATCTACATGGAGATAAGGCTTGCCATCCTGAATGTTCACGGAACAAGCTTTATAAGAGGGAAGGAGCGAGGAGAGGTCGATGCTCTTGCTGACAACCGAGTCGGTCACAGTCTGCATTTTCTCTTCTTCGCTCTTGTTGTCTATCTGCAGGGCAAGTGCCATGAGAGAGGTGAACATGGTCATAACCATCTCAATGACAGGGTCTTCGCCTGGCATTTTTACTCCGCTGTCTTCAGATGACAGAAGCTTCTTCATCCAGGCTTCCGGACTTTGTGCCATATCTTGCACTTCGCCTTGTGAAGAAGGATTGCTAACCTTATACTGAGTGGTGATGTCCTTGCCGTTGTGGAGAGTCTGCAACTGGATGTTTCCCTTTTGAGAGATTTCAGCAAGATACGCAGCAGGGTCTATATCCCGTGCCTTGCCATCCGCAGAGATGCTTTTCACTCCAAAATGCAGATGCTCACCTGTGGTTCTGGTTCCCGTATTGCCAGTCACGCCCAATCGCTGACCGGCATTGACGTTATCTCCAGCCTTGACGGCAATGCTGCTCAGGTGCATGTAGGTACATTGATACTTGCTGCCGTCATTTCTGTTGTATTCTACAGTTACAGACAGTCCACCTGCAGTATTCGGATTGTTGTTGACCCGAGTGACCTTGCCCTTATCTTCCGTAGCCAGTACATTGTCATGCTTGGCTTGAATGTCGATGCCCTTGTGCATTTGCGTGTTGGCCGGATTGAGCGGATCTTTCCTCATTCCGAAGGGTGAGGTGACGAGCATAAACTCGTTTCTCTTCAAGGGATAGGAATACTTTTCACTCTCCGCAGGCTTTGAAACACTCGTTTTCTGGCTGCTTTGTTCTCCTTGCTGACGTGGATTGGCTACGGTACCGAAGGATTTGCCTTGCGATTTCATCTCCTTCATGACCATCTGGTCATACTTCTGCAGGTTGTTCTTCTCGATGATGCTTTGAAGACTTGAAGCGTACTTCTTGTTGGAGGCATAACCGGAGTTCTGCAGTCCGTTAGTCCATCCCTTGTAGTCATCGGGGGATAGCTTGAAGAGCGAGCTGTATCTCTTGTTTCCTTTCAGAAACTGTGAATGATGCTCGTATGAGTCGCCAACAGAAGCATATTGACAGAACTTCTCGTTGGGACGGTCATCGGTATATACGAGGTACTTGCCTCCGTTCTGAACCCAACTGGAAGTAGCCTTGATGCCGAAATGATTGTTTCCCTTTCGGGATAACTCGCTCTGTCCGCTTGCACTCTCGCAGATGCCTTGTGCAAGGGTGACAGAAGCAGGTATGCCATATCGTCGCATCTGCTCCATGGCATACTCTGCATATTGTTCTACATATTCTTGATTCCTTGACATGATGATTACATATTATCTGTGTATTCCTGAAGAATTGTTCTGTTCCTGCTGAGGACTCTCTACCTTGGAGGGAGAAATTTCCTCAGTGGCACGTTTGGGGGCTTCCAACTGGTCGCAGATGGCAACCCGTTCTCCTGCACGGATGAGTTTCGGCAGATAGGTGTCGAGAGCATGATATGGGAAACCAGCCATGGCCAGAGGCTTACCGTCAGCATCCTTGGTATGGGAACTCTTGGTGAGTGTGATGCCCAGGATTTTTGAAGCTTTCTCTGCATCCTGGCTATAGGTCTCGTAGAAGTCTCCACAACGGAAAAGTAACACTGCTTCAGGATGTTTGCCTTTTAGCTCGTAGAATTGCTTTAACATCGGAGTCATTGCTACAACGGCTGCCTTTGTCTCAGCCTTCGTCTTCTCTTCCTTCGCCTTTTCTTCCTTCTGCTTCTGCTCTTTCTTTTCTGGAGTTTCCTCTTTCTGTTCCTCCGTAGCCTTGTCTTCCTCTTGCTGAGCGGTGTTCTGCTTTACCTCATTGCTCTGGGCTTCCTGCTCCGATTTTTCAGTGCCTATAGCTACCGCATCGGTCCGGTCTTTGCGCAGTACATCGGCAAAAAGACTGGCAGCAAGGTGTTTCTTGTAGTCCTGCATGTTCTCGGCGAGCCACATACGTTGCCACTGGGATGGTGAGATCTCACGAGGTTTGAGCTTTTCACCATTCACTGTAGGCATACAGAGGATGACACTCGGCTGATTGTCCGTCTCTTTGGTCTTGAAGATGTTGACACGTTGGATTTTGTCCACTTCTTCGGCAGGAACGTTGCTCTTGAAGAGGTCAACCTTCATTTCCGGCTTATTGGAAGCTTCCATGTAGTATTTCTGTGCCATGTCCTGACGCATAGTGTCTGAAAGCTCCTCGTCTCCTTGCTTTACTGTGGTGAAGAACAGGTTGACATCGGCCTTGTCTGGATATACGCTGAAAGCCTTTTCATTCTCAGGTTTCAGATAGAGTGCCCACTTTCCTTCATCGTCACGCAGCATCAGGATCTTGTCGAAGTCCACGGCTCCTGAGCGTTTTACGGCATCCGAAACATCGAGCAGGGTGATGGTCTCCAGGCTCCAGTTGTTGAGTCTGGCAACAGAGACTGCCTTGCCGTCAAAGAAACTGTCGTCAGGACGGTAGCCCATGGAACCATCAACATTGTAGAAGGTGACAGTTTCATATCCTTCCTTCTGTAGGGCATGCTCGATACGTCCTTTTTTCATGCCAGGGATGTCGTTATCCATACCTAAGGATGCACCTTCCGGAAGGACTACGTCAGCCATCTTACCCTCTGCGTCCTTTACAAGGACAAACTCCTTGGTGGACTTGTTGGGAAGGGTCTTGATCTCGTCAGCCACATAGTAGTGCTTTGGAAGGATGCTCTTGATGGCATCTGCCTGGTTTCTGGCAGTCTTGCTGTTCAATTCAACCTTTTCGCCACGTTCTGCCTTGTGGAGCATATCAACGGCATTGTTGACATCCCTCTCCAGTATATCAATGAGACAAGGGTTCTCTTTCAGTTCTCTTGACCAATAATCGGTCATAGCCATGCTTTCCGGGGAGAGCTTGGCTGAGATTCCCAATTCCTGAAGCTTTACGGCTGTGGCAACCTCTGTGACCAGACGCTCCTGCTTCATGGCATCCTCTGCAGAGACCTTTCCTTTCTTCGTTACCATACCTTCACGGGCCAGTCGCTGCCCATGGCCAGTCGCTGTAACAAGTAGCGATACTGCATCACGGGCATAATCCTCATAGTGTTCGTATGAAGATGCTTTGGGCAGGAAGACAATGTCTTTCTTGCTGTCGTAATGTGCTACACCTGTAGAGTCACTGCGGATTTCGACCATGTTCTCACGTGCCTTCTCCAGAAGCTCTTCTACACCTTTGCGAATGGTTGTGGAGGCAGACTCTATATCCTTTCGGTCGTTCAACCTGCCGTATTCCTGGACTGTTGCTTCAAAGGCGGTCTTGTCAACCATGGGTAGGGTAGTCTGCTCGATATTGAACAAGGCTCTTACTTCACGGCTTCTGATACCTTTGTAATCTGCTTGCTTGTCTGAAGGAAGAGCCTCCCTCTCCGCAATAAACGCTGAAAATCAGTAAATTGCAAAACAAACACCCAATTTTACACCCAAAAATGTAAAGTTG
>USQD01000026.1 GCA_900556795.1 uncultured Prevotella sp.
ACTGATGGTTGCTGAGTTGATCATTGGAGTCAAGCCCTTGTAACCAGTGAGGGTACAGATATTGTTGACTGACAATGACAGGTGAATGTTGTTGATGAACTTCCACTTGAGCATATCCTTGGTAAAGGTATAGCCCAGAGAAGCGTACTCGAAGTTCATATAGTCACCCTTTTCCAACCAGTAGTCAGAAATCTGAACATCATGGATTCCCTTGCCATTATTGAGATGCTGTGCACCGCTCAGAATATTATAGGTTGGGAAATTACTCATATTGTTCAAGGTCATGGATGTAGCATTGTAAATCTTATGACCGAAGGCACCATTAAACTGCATGCTCAGATCCCAGTTCTTGTACTTGAAGCTCATATCCCAACCGAGGAAGTACTTAGGAATGGCCTGTCCGCATACCTTGCGGTCGCCACTGTCACCCGTATCAATGGTACCATTATCATCAAGGTCTTCGATGATATACTGTCCGTTCTCATCAATACCTGTGCAGTGAGGCAGATAGAATACACCTACAGGCTGTCCCTCTATCAGATAGGTTACACCATTATTATGTACCAGACCAGCTGCACCTACCGTAGCAACAGAAATATGCTCGCTCGTTGTCATAGGCTGTCCCTTGTAGGTACCGCTCAACTTCTTCAGTTTATTCTTTTGATAAGAGAAATTCAGACCGGAATTGAAGGTGAAGTCCTTCGTCTTGATGATGTCACCACGAACAGCCAGTTCGAATCCCATATTAGTCATGGTACCCATATTGGCCAACAGACGGTCGTAAGTGAAAGGAGGCACCGGCACTGTATAGGTATAAAGCATATCCGAAGTCTCGGAAGTGTACCAGTCGAAGGTTACGTTGAGACGCTGCTTGAACATCGACAGGTCGAATCCGGCATCAAACGTCTTCTTTACCTCCCACTTCAGATCAGGGTTGCTGTTGGAGGTAACCGCAAAAGTAGTACTTGTTGCGCCGTTAACGGTAGTTACACCATTAGGTTCCATCAGGGCGAGAGAGGTATAAGGATCGATGGCATCCTGATTACCGGTCACGCCATATCCTGCACGAATTTTGAAATTGTCTATCTGCTTGATTTTCTTCATCCAAGGCTCATTGCTGATTACCCAGGCCAAGGAAGCTGAAGGGAACCAGCCCCACTTCTGACCATCACCCAACTTGGAAGAGCCATCGGTACGAACATTGACGGTAGCGATGTATCTGTCAGCAAACATATAGTTGACACGAGCCATATAAGAACTCAGGGTATATTCGGTGTAGTTAGACTGCAGATTACCCCAGCTCACATTGGCAGCAGCCTTCATGTTATTGAACTTGAAGTAGTTGGTATCAAATCCATGTGCCTCCTGTGAGTTCCAGTCATAGGTATATTTCTGTCCCTCCATCAAGGCCAAGGCATCAATGTGATGCTTGCCGAAATCCTTGGAGAAATTCACCATGATGTTGCCCATATAGTCCTTGCGGTTGGTATTGGCGATATAAGCCCATCCATTACCATTCAGCTTACCCATCTGGATGTTGTTAGGAATATAGAACTTATTGTCACGGTTCCAATAGTTATATGAACCAAAGGCACTTACAGAGAGACCGTCGATGATGTTGACAGTTGCCTTGCCATGAACATTGACAGAAGCATCCTTGTAGAAGTCATCAATATCGAGCAATCCCAGTGGATTCCAGATTTCATTGGCAAGCAAGTCCTCATCCCATTCGCCCTTGTTGTTTCTTACATGTGGATAGGTAGGGTTGTAAGCAGTGGCAGAATAGAACATCTTGTGCATATCATACTGGATATTGCTGTTGCGCTGAGAGCCAAACATTCCTAGTTCCAGCTTCAGATGCTTATCAAAGAGATACTGGGTGCCATCCAGCTTTGCTGTAAAATTCTTCATATCAGAATTCTTCAAGGCTCCCTGACGGAGTATGAATCCCAAAGAAGCACGCAGACTGGATGTATCCGTACCAGAAGAAAAAGAAATATTATGATTCTGGGTAAGACCCGTATTGCGCTCAATCTCCTCGAGGAAATTGGTATCGCCACCCATATCGGTATAGGTCAATCCCAAGGACTTGGCTGTCTCACGATATTCGGAAGCCGACATCATATCCAGATTTTTATAGACCGTGTTTACACCAAACTGACCATTGTAGCTAAGGCTGGAATATCCCAGCTTACCCTTGGCTGTGGTAACAACGATGACACCGGAAGCACCACGTGAACCATACTGAGCCGTCTCTGAAGCATCCTTCAGGATGGTCAGACTCTCAATATCACCAGGAGCCAGGGAATTGAACATCGTCATATCAGCAAAGACGCCATCAATGATAACCAACGGATCGTTGCCGCCGGAAAGAGAAGATGTACCACGAACTCGAATGCTTGGGGAACTGGTTGGATCACCACCTGCCTGAGAGATGACAACACCAGCTACCTTACCCTTCAAGGCCTCGGCAGGACTAGTTACCACACCCTTGTTCATATCTTCTTTCTTGATGCGGTCGACAGCACCAGACACAGTTCGCTTGCTGCCCACGGCATAACCAACGACAAGCACTTCATCGAGCACCTCATCGTTTTCCTTCAGCGTTACATTGATAACATGATTTCCTTTTACAGGAATCTCCTGAGTGCGATATCCCAGATAAGAGAATACCAAGACGGATCCATCCTTTACATTATTAAGTGTGTAACCGCCATCCAAGTCAGATACCGCTCCATTCTTGGTGTCCTTCACCAGAATACTTGCACCAATGACAGGTTCACCCGTGGCATCCACCACCTGTCCTTTAATGGTTGCCTGACCAAAAGCATTAAAAGTAATCAAGCATCCTGCCATCAGCAGACCTGCTTTCTTTGATAAGTTCGTTTTATCCATAATTTAATAGGTTTATTATGATTAAAATTGTTTGTTGCCGCAAAAGTACGGCAAAAATCAATAAGTTGGTGCGAATAGTAGGCTTTTGGTAGATTGTCGGTATCTAGAACCAATCTCACAGCTCTGAATATCAATATTTTGCGAATTCTCAAAAAAAGCGGCTAGTAGATGCGAGATTCTCAATGTTTTTTATTATTTTTGCAGCGGAATCTAAAAACATAGGAAATATGAGACATCTTATCGTTATAATCATCACCCTGATGATACAGCCGATATACATAAAAGGAGACAACAACCAGCTATACAAGCAGCTGGATGCTGCCCTGGCACAACGTGCCCATTATGTAGAGTTAAAAGAGAAAAGCTTAAACGAAATCAAGCAAGGAGCCAAGTATGTTACCAGCAACGAAGACAAATTAAAACTATACGAACAACTCGCCAACGAATACAAAGCCTACGAATACGACTCGGCGATGACCTACGTAAACAAAGGTCTTATCCTTGCCCAAAAGAGTAACAATATCTTTTTTAACAAAAGATTCCAGCTTAGCCAAACCAGGTTATTGATCACACGTGGATTCTATGCAGAAGCAAAGGAAATTTTGCAGAAGATAGAGCCTAAGGAAGAACCACGTGACTATCAGTTTCTATACTATTATACAATGTATGGACTATACAACAACTGGTCAACCTACTGTGAAAACAATGAATTCAGCAAGAATTACGACCTGAAAAAAGTGGAATACCTGAAGAAAGCAATAGAACTGTCGCCAAAGAAAGATGCATTCTATTACTACCTGATGGGAGAATTATACTATTTCAGCAATCATCCCAACAATAACAAGACCATCCAATACTACAAAAAGGCACTGAGTATGGAAAAGGCCAACAGCCGTCTGCATGCCATGACCGCCTTTGCGCTTTCTGAGGTCTATCAGAAAGCCAACAACCTAGAGCTAATGGAGCATTACCTCCTGGTTGCTGCCATCTCAGACGTCACTTCTGCAACAAAAGAAAACGTAGCCCTACAGGACATCGCACTCTTCATCTACAAACATAAGACAAGAAGTCTGAACAAAGCCCAGGAATACATCAATCTATCCCTGGAAGATGCTTATGCATACAACAACCGGTTGCGACGCATTGAGATTTCATCCAAATTACAATTGATTACCAATGCCTATACAGATGACATCAAAACAACCAACAGATTGCTCAACATCGCCCTATTGGTCATTATCCTGCTCCTACTTGGAGTAGGTATTAGCAGTCTGTTCATCCGCAAGAAGAACAGGCTGCTGAAACAAAAGAAAGATGAAATCTCGGCAACGTCTGACAAAATGGAAAAGCTCAACGGTCAGCTACATCTCATCAACGACGAACTGAAGGATACCAACCAGAAGCGCGAGAGATTGGTAAAGGTATATATTGACCTGTGCTATAAGAACATAGAGAGAAACCAAAAGCTAAGAACATTGGCTGTAAGAAAGATAAAAGCCAACCAAAGCAAGGAACTGCTGAGTCTTCTCTCTTCCTCATCAAGTACAGAAAAGGAAAACAAGGAGTTTTTGACGGAATTCGACAAAGCATTCCTATCTCTGTACCCAACTTTTGTAAACGAGCTGAACCAGCAACTCACCGAATCGGCACACATCCAACTGAAAGAGAATGGGGAAATGCCACCCATCCTTCGTGTGTGCGCCTTGTTGCGATTAGGCATTACTGAAAGTTCCAAGATTGCCGGCATCCTGTCTTATTCGCCACAAACTGTATATAACTATCGTTCCATACTCAAGAACAATGCCATAGACAAGGAGCACTTCGAGGAGAACGTACTCAAGCTCTGTATGATAATCGCATAAGATCCACTCAAGAATATCAAATAAAAAATATGAAACACTTCATTCTATCCTGCGCACTGTCGATGGCGGCTATAGCCACCTCCAGCGCACAACAAACTGGTCAGTTGCCTGTCTATCTCGACAACACCAAACCTGTAGAACAACGCATCGACGATGCCATTGCCCGAATGACACTTCAAGAGAAGATTCGCATCATTCATGCACAGAGTAAGTTTTCCTCAGCAGGAGTTCCCCGTTTGGGATTTCCTGACTTCTGGACAGATGACGGTCCTCACGGTGTTCGCCCTGATGTATTGTGGGACGAATGGGAGCAGGCTGGTCAGACCAATGACTCCTGCGTTGCCTTCCCAGCCCTCACCTGCCTGGCAGCATCCTGGAACCCACAGATGAGCAGAATCTATGGAGAAGCATTAGGCGAAGAGGCACTGTATCGGGGAAAAGACATGATTCTAGGTCCTGGCGTGAACATCTATCGCACCCCATTGAACGGACGCAACTTCGAATATATGGGTGAAGATCCTTACCTGGCAAGCATCATGGTTGTACCTTATATCCAAGGATTACAGTCTAAGGGAGTATCAGCCTGCGTAAAGCATTACTGCCTCAATAACGAGGAGGAATACCGTCATCAGGTAAACGTCATCGTGAGCGACCGTGCCCTCCATGAAATCTATCTCCCAGCCTTCAAGGCTGCTGTAGAGAAAGGTAAGACTTGGGGAATTATGGGTGCATACAATCTCTACAAGAACGAACACAACTGCCATAACCAGTGGACTCTGAACAAGATTCTGAAGGGCGACTGGAAATATGACGGCGTAGTGGTAAGCGACTGGGGAGGCGCACACAATACCGACCAAGCCGTGAAGAACGGGCTCGACATAGAGTTCGGCACATGGACGAACGGATTGACCATGGGTGCCAGCAATGCCTACGATAATTACTACCTTGCCGTACCATATATAAAAGGTATCCAGGAAGGTAAATACACCACCAAGGAATTGGATGAAAAGGTGCGCCGCGTATTACGCCTATTCTATCGCACCACCATGAATCCAAACCGTCCTCATGGTTTTCTCTGTTCTGACAGCCACTATGCAGCAGCCAGACAGATTGCCGAAGATGGCATCGTACTGCTCCAGAACAAGAACCATGTGCTTCCTATCAATACCCAGAAAGCACAACGTGTTTTGGTAGTAGGAGAAAATGCCGTGAAGATGATGACCGTGGGTGGAGGCAGCTCTTCTCTCAAGGTACAGCGGGAGATTTCGCCACTCGACGGATTAAAATCTCGACTGGAAAAAGATAATGTGGAAGTGGAGTTTGCACGAGGTTATGTAGGCGATGTAAGCGGAAATTACAATGGCGTAACTACCGGACAGAATCTGGAGGACAAACGCAGCGAGGCTGAGCTGATAGCCGAAGCCGTAGAAAAAGCCAAGCATGCTGATTACGTGGTGATGTTTGGCGGCTTGAACAAGAGTGATTATCAGGATTGCGAAGGTCACGACCGCAAACAGCTTGAATTGCCATACGCTCAAGACAAGCTCATCGAGGCTTTGGCTAAAGCCAACAAGAACTTCATCTATGTGAATATCTCAGGTAATGCTGTGGCTATGCCTTGGAAAGAAAAAGTGGCTGGCATCATTCAGGGATGGTATATCGGTAGCGAAAGCGGTGAAGCTCTGGCTTCTATCCTCACCGGCGACAAGAATCCTAGCGGCAAATTACCATTCACATGGGTAAACTCATTGCAGGAAGTGGGTGCCCACGCATTAAACACCTATCCGGGCACCTGGCGCAAGGAAGGTGGAGCCAAGACTGAGGGCAACATCATTGATGAGGAGTATAAGGAAGGCATCTACGTAGGTTACCGTTGGACTGATAAGAAAAACATCAAGCCAGCATTCGCCTTTGGACACGGATTGAGCTACACTCAGTTTGCCATCTCTAATCTTCGCAGTGATAAGAATCTGATGAATCAGAATGACTCTATCACCTTTACCGTGAATGTAAAGAACACTGGCAAACGTGCCGGTGCAGAAACCATCCAGCTCTATATCCATGATGTAAAGGCTTCTGTTGATCGCCCTTACAAGGAGCTGAAGGGATTCCAGAAGGTTTACCTGCAGCCGGGAGAGAGCAAGGATGTAAACATCACCATCAATAAGCAGGCACTCAGCTTCTATGATGAAACAGCTGCATCCTGGAAGGCAGAAGCAGGCAAGTTTGAGGCACTCGTCGGAAATGCTTCCGATCAGCTGAAACTCAAAAAGGCGTTTGAACTGAAATAAAACAAAAAAAGGTTCCTTTGGAGATTTTCAAACTCCATCAAGGAACCTTTTTTATCACCCAGTATAAGTTTGCGCCAAACTTATACCGAATATCATCTCATTCCAATCTGCTTTACCTTTGTTTCAAATTCATCTCTTTCACAGATGGCTCCATTCTTTAGGAAGAGTTTCAGGAACGCAGCATCAAAGTAATCGTATAACTCGCCGATATACTCATGATCGGTTTGCATCATATCATTAGCTTGTTCATATATAGTCTTATTTCCTTCTTTAACAGAAAAAAATCCACATTTTCACCCTTCATCCTATGTGGGTTCTCTTTTTTTTATTACTTTTGCAAAACAATACTAACAATGATATAAGTTACATAATAACCCTACTAACATTATAAATATGAGAACAGCATTCATATCACTATCATTTCTGCTGGCTGGCTCGCTGATGGTTCCTGCCATCGCCCATACACCCGCCAGCAAGAAGAAAGTTGCTACAACAACTCAAAAAGGTAAAATCCTGCCGATGAAGGAGTATATCGACCAGCTGATGGCAAAGATGACTCTGCAGGAGAAAATCGGTCAGCTCAACCTGATGGTGGCTGGCGATATCACTACCGGTGGAGCCCTGGACACCCAGGTGGGTGGCGACATTGCAAAAGGCAACATGGGCGGCGTATTCAACATCAAGGGACTCGACAAAATCAAGGCTCTCCAGGACATCGCCATCAAGAACAGCCGTCTGGGCATTCCGCTGCTGGTGGGCATGGACGTAATCCACGGCTACGAGACCATGTTCCCTATCCCCCTCGCCCTTTCCTGCTCCTGGGATACAGAAGCGATGAAGAAGGTAGGCGAAGTATCGGCTAAGGAAGCCAGTGCTGCAGGAATCAACTGGACTTACTCGCCCATGGTAGATATTGCACTCGATGCCCGATGGGGACGAATCAGCGAGGGTAACGGAGAGGATCCTTACCTGAGCGGCGTGATGGGTGCCGCACTCACACAGGGTTACCAGGGCGCCGACATGCGCACAGAGGAGATATTGAGAGCCGATAGAATCATGGCTTGCCTCAAGCACTTTGCCCTCTACGGAGCCGTGGAGAGCGGAAAGGAATACAACACCGTGGATATGAGTCGCATACGCATGATGAACCAATACCTGCCTCCTTACGAAGCCGTGGTAAAAGCTGGCGTAGGCAGCGTAATGTCTTCGTTCAACCTGATAGATTATACCCCTGCCACCGCCAACCACTGGATGATGACCGATGTTTTGAGAAAACAATGGGGATTCAAGGGCTTTCTCGTAACAGATTATGCATCTATCGCCGAGATTCTGAACCACGGCACTGCCAAGGATCTGAAAGAGGCATCAGAACAGGCACTCCTGGCTGGTACGGATATGGATATGTGCTCCAATGCCTTCGTCAAGCATCTGGCACAGAGCGTGGCAGAGGGCAAGGTGACGGAGGAAGACATCAACACTGCCTGCCGCCGCATCCTCGAGGCAAAATACAAACTGGGATTGTTCAGCAATCCTTACCGCTACTGCAATACCAAGCGAAACAAGACCGACATCTACTCTGCCGAAAACCGACAGATAGCTCGCGACGTAGCAGCCGAGACCTTCGTGCTTCTGAAAAATGAAGGAAATCTTCTTCCTCTGAAGAAGCAGGGAAAGATAGCGCTGATTGGTCCTCTTGCAGATACCCGCAACAATATTGCCGGCACATGGAGTGTAGCTCAGGCTCCAGAGAAATATACTACTATCAAGGAAGCCATGGAGAAAGCGCTCGATGGCAAAGCCACCTTATTATATGCACAGGGCTGCAATATCTGGCGCGATAGGGAACTTCAGAAGAACGGCGAACAGGGCAAGTCTATCGCCTGGGGAGATGAGGTAAAGATGAAGAACGAGGCACTGCAGATAGCAAAGGAAGCAGATGTGATAGTATGCGCCATGGGCGAAACTGCCGACATGAGCGGTGAATGCGCAAGCCGCACTAATCTGGAAATGCCTGATGTGCAGCAAGAACTTCTGGCAGAACTCGCAAAGACGGGAAAACCTGTCGTATTGCTCAACTTTGCCGGTCGCCCTACGGTTTTGTCATGGGAGAATGAACACATTCCTGCCATCATGAACGTATGGTTTGGTGGTTCTGAAGTGGGAGATGCACTTTGCGATGTCATCTTCGGCGACAAGGTTCCATCAGGTAAGCTCACCACTTCCATGCCAAAGACAACCGGACAGGAGCCTCTCTACTACAACCATCAGAATACGGGAAGACCAGTACCTGATGACAATCAGAAATTTGCCAAGTTTGCCAGCAATTGTCTGGATGTAAGCAATGGTCCTCTCTATCCATTCGGCTATGGATTGAGCTACACCACTTTCGAGTATGGCGATTTGAAGCTGAGCAGCCATGAAGTCAATATGGATGACTGGAAGATTACCGCCACCATCAACGTAAAGAATACAGGCAGCCGTGATGCCGACGAGGTAGTTCAGCTCTATATCCGTGATATGGTTGCCAGCATCTCTCGTCCTGTCAAGGAACTGAAAGGTTTCCAGCGCATCCATCTGGCTGCAGGAGAAAGCAGGGAAATCTGCTTCGACATCACTCCTGAAATGCTCAAATTCTATAACGCAGAATTAAAGCATGTGATTGAACCTGGCGACTTCCTGATTATGGTGGGAGGAAACAGTAAAGAGGTAAAGACCCAGAATCTTACTGTTAAGAACTAGTGCCAAAAGCAAATGAACATGCAATGATAGATACAAGACTGTAAGTTTTCAGGAAATCCCGGCAGGAGATGGCATACAGCTATTCTCTTGCCGGGATAATTAATAAGGTAAACTTGTTAAATACCGTTAATACAATAAACCATCTCGAATTTTAGAAGTCCAAATGATGGTTTTGGTAGAAACCATGACTCTCTTCGTGTCGAATTAACTCCATTTTAGTGTCATACTTGTTGGGTATATAAATTAATAATAAGAATAACAGAAGATAATCCGATGAAAAAAATGATGGGTAATTATTCAGGAAAACTACAACAACTGCTTTGTTTGCTGATATGTGTGCTGATGGTAGTGGTCGTCAGTATCCGTAGAGATGGTAAGGTGGCTGGATGCTATGTGAATCAGCAACAGACAGTAGCGCCAAAGACAGAGCCAATGGCTGTGCTTGAAGATGGTTCTGTACGATTGAATACTACAGAACTTGGAAAAGACATTGTAGGCTACGGAGGCATCGTGCCATTGGAGATTACCTTGCAGGATGGCAGGGTAAAGAGTATCAGAGCACTTGCCAACTCAGAGTCTCCCGATTTCTTTACTGAGGCTTCTGCCCTGCTTACTAAATGGAATGGCAAGACGATAGAAGACGCTCAGAAGATGAAGGTGGACGCCGTGTCTGGTGCAACGTTCTCATCAAAGGCTATCATCGGAAACGTGCAGCGAGGACTCCAATATGCAGCCAAGAATCCTGTAAAGACTTCAGTATGGTCAGAGTTTGATTTCTCTGCCAAGGCTATAGCCGGACTGATTGTTGTGCTCATGGCAGCCATCGTACCGCTTTTCATTAAGAACAGACGATATAGGATAGGTCAGCAAATCCTGAATGTGATAGTGCTTGGATTCTGGTGCGGTTCTTTTCTGAACTATACATCAATCATCAGCTATATGTCAAATGGCATGAACATAGTGGCATTGATAGTGCCGGTAATCATGCTAATCACGGCATTCGTATATCCTCTCTTCGGCAAGAAATCATACTATTGTACACATGTGTGCCCCTTTGGTTCGTTGCAGGAACTTGCTGGGAAATGCGTAGGATATAAAGTCAGAATGAAACCAACGACAGCCAGACGACTGGATATGTTCCGCCAGATTCTCTGGACCATACTCATGCTGTGTTTGTGGACGGGTATATGGTTCGACTGGATTGATTATGAACCCTTCTCTGCCTTTGTATTCCAATCAGCATCATGGATTGTCATTGCCATCGCCATAACCTTCGTAGCACTCTCTACGGTAATCATGCGACCATACTGTCGCTTTGTCTGTCCTACGGGATCACTCATTAAATACAGCCAAATCTCTATTTTAAAGAAAAAGAAATAAAAACAAACCGGTCATTAGAACGCATGATAAACGATGCATTCTGACGGCCGGTTTTTATTTGGTATAAACATGGGAAAGTCAAAATCATTATTTCTAGGTATTGTATATTTCCAGAAAAGTCAGTACCTTTGCACCCGCAAACAAGACCGAGGCAGGAATGGCATATATTCCAGCCTCAGCCGGAAAGCATGGAATAAAAGCAACGGATAAGCGAGAAACAGTCATTGCCCATATCATTCCTTACATATTATATAATAAGGTGTAACTGCCTTCTTATATTTATATCCCTGAAGAATGTGCTAGGCCCGACGTATAATTACTCCTTATGGTACCACAAATTATTTTCCAGCAAAACGGAAATAACTTTGATATGATAAGAAGCAACTATATACGTAGGGGCGTATTGGCTCTATGCATGCTCATCATGACGATGGCAGCATGGGCACAGCACGATTCAGACTCCCTCAAAAATGATTTCAGTAAGCATCATCAGCAGGATAACTATAGAAAGAATCTGCATGGTGACAAGTTAAAACAAACCCAGTATCTGGGCGAAGTAGTGGTTCGTGGCAACCA
Organism: uncultured Prevotella sp.; assembly: GCA_900556795.1. Classification (GTDB taxonomy): domain Bacteria; phylum Bacteroidota; class Bacteroidia; order Bacteroidales; family Bacteroidaceae; genus Prevotella. The sequence goes on from USQD01000026.1 coordinate 11,744, forward strand.
GGTAAAGCGTGTCAACTCGTCGGCATTCAATGTCATGGCGGTAGATACACGTCGCCTGCGCAACACCAACCTCGACCTTGCGTATGTTCTCGACCGCGTATCGGGCGTGAAAGTGCGTGAGGACGGAGGTCTTGGCTCTGGCGCAAGCATCAACCTGAATGGCTTTACGGGCAAGCACGTGAAACTCTTTATCGATGGTGTGCCGATGGATGGTGCATCATCCAGTTTCAGCATCAACAATATACCTGCGAGCTTTGCCAACCGCATCGAGGTATATAAGGGTGTCGTACCCGTAGATTTCGGTGGAGATGCCCTGGGAGGTGCCATCAATATCGTGACCGACCACTCTCCGCATACATACGTTGATGCCAGCTATAGCTATGGCTCATTCAATACCCATCGCAGTAATCTCTCTTTAGGATGGACGGGCAGATCGGGGCTTATGCTCCGCTTGAACGCCTATCAGAACTATTCAGACAACGACTATAAGGTAAAGACGCAATGGACTGATCTTGAGACCAATGCGGTGAGCAACGAAGAGGCGTGGTTCCGCCGGTTCCACGACAGATACCACAACGAGGCTGTCATCTTCCAGCTGGGTGTGGTGGATAAGACATGGGCCGACAAGCTCATCTTCGGCTTGAACTATAGCCATGAATATGCACAGATACAGAACGCCAATCTGATGAAAATCGTGTTTGGCGGCAAATATCGCACAGCGCAAGGATGGACTCCCTCTATGCTCTATGAGAAGCGAAATCTTGCTATCCCAGGTTTGAACTTCCGATTGTCGGCACGCTACGACATGGTGAAGACCAATAATGTGGATACGCTCAGCCGTACCTATAGCTGGACGGGTGAGTATAAGGTGAACGCCTATCAGGGCGAGGGAGTTCCAACGCTTGCCGAATTCAAGGGTTACACCCTGGCTACCGTTGCCAATCTGACCTATCATCTTGGCGACCAGCATTTCTTTACGCTCAACGATACTTATACCCATTATCGCCGCCGCACCACCAATGCGGCATCCAATAGCGTTCAGAGTTCAGCATCCACCTTCATGCGCCGCATCAATGCCAAAAACACCCTGGGACTGTCGTACAAGTTTATCCCCAACCGGCATCTGAACATGGTGGCCTTCCTGAAGTATTACGACTCACATGTTAGAGGACCAGTGAACATCGCTTCGTCCGGGCGTGCCGACTATCAGGAGCAGGAACGTTCTACCGATGCCTTGGGATATGGTGCAGCAGGAACTTACTTTCTACTGAACAAAGACTTACAGATAAAGCTGTCGTATGAGCGAACCTATCGTCTGCCTACCGACCGTGAGCTCTTTGGTGATGGCGATTATGAGGATGGCAATGCCACCCTTCGCCCGGAGAAGAGCGACAACGTGAATCTGAACCTGGGCTATCAGCATACTTTCAATGATGCGCATACCCTGAGTGCAGATGTAGGTTTCAACTATCGCCACGTAGCGGATTACATCATCCGAACCATCGGACAGAAGGGAGTAGCCGTGAGCACCAACCACGG